>CALLQJ010000091.1 GCA_938014865.1 uncultured Fastidiosipila sp. | reverse complement strand
GACAATCTTCCAGAAGCCGCGCATCTCGTCTTCATAAGCCTCCACATCGGCCTTGCGCCCTTCCAGATGTTCCCGCCGGACGTCCGATTGCTCTTTGAGTTCAGCGGCGTATGCTTCATCGGCCGTCACTTGCTCTTTTAAGGTCTCCAGGCGCTCCGCGAGCTGATCCCGTTCGTTTTCAAGGGTCAGGACCTCTTCGCTTTGCCGGTAAATCTTCTGAAGACTAAAAGTCTTTTCCCGGACCTTCTCCCGCTGCCTCACAAAGCGCTGTTTGGCTTCTTCCCAGGAGAGGAGGCGGTCCGTCCCGCCGGCGTAATTTTCCCATAAGGAAGCCTTGGGATCGAGCACCTCCAGAAGGCTGCGGACCAGGCGCAGCAAGTCCTCTTCATCTTCAATGTAAACCGCCGCCAGCCCCCAGGGGGTCCCGTGCAGGAAGCTTTTGGCCGTTTCCGTAAAATACAATTCCTTATGACGTTTTAAATCAAAACTGTCACTGTGGCTGTGGCTGCGGTTAATGAAGGTCGGATCCCCCAGCGCGGCCGCCAGATGCTTCAGCGCCGCGGCATCTTCTGCCGTACAGCTCAGGTCGAGCGCGGCCAGCTGAAAGTAAGGAACATAGTAATTGCCGGAAAAATTATTCGGCGGATAACGGAAGCGGCGCATGGTGAAGGCGTCCGCCGGTTTGCTCAGGCGGGCCAGAAAGCTTGCTCTTTTATAGGCTTCGCCCGCCAGGGTATTGGCAATGACGCTTTCGCGCTCGGCGGTAAAAGGCGCATGGAAATAACGGATGCCGCCTTTTTTATCTTCCGCATAGATAACATTAATGAGATGCTGCTGACTTAAAGCGGGATGTTCCGAAGCGGGCCATTGCGCCGGCGGGTAGGCGTCCGGCTTAAAATAGGCCTTCCAGACTTCGGGATCGTAAAGCGCCTTGGCTTCTTTTTTGCCGCTCAGCTCAGGTCCCTGAAGAAAAGCCGCCAGATCGTCGCGCGGCGAGATCTCTTCCGCCGCTTTGCGCAGCTCTTTTAAGAGCAGATCATCGGCCTTGGGATCTTTTGCAGCATTTTCATCTTCTTCTAAGGCAAACCAGCTTTTATCAAAAATATCCCGGCCGTCCCCCAGAAGCAGCTGCTCCAGGCTCCGGTTCAAAGCTTCGATCATGCTTTCCGTAAAGCGCGGATCCGACAAGCTGAGTTCTTCATCAAGCTCTGCACTTAAATCGTCACAGTCTCCGGGATCCGGGAAAGGCAGGTCTTCCTCGTCCTCGGCTTCGCAAAGCAGGCCGATGGCCCAGGGATAAAGGGCCAGGCGAAAGCTTCCGGGCATATAGCGCCCTCTTTTATCAAGGGCCAAGGTGTAAAGACAGCAGCAGCCCTCGTCGCGGGCGCTGAAGCTTTCCTTCCCGTCTTCTGCTTCCGCGGCAGCCTGAAGGGCTGCAAGCGGCGCCAGACCGCCGTAGAGCCGATAAGGCCCGGAGCTGCTGCCGGCTTTGCCGCCTGCTTGGGGCGCTTGGGGCAGCGTTTTGATCTTGAGCCTCTCTCCGGACCGGCGCAGCGGATCCAGCGGCGCAAAGAGCGCCTGATGGTACCAAAAACCCAGAATATTACGAATACGTTCTCTGCTCATAATCCGATACAGGGACGCTTCCGGCATATGCTCAGCATTGACCCTTTGCCTCCAAATCCATGATTTTGCCGACCCGGCGTCCGTGACGGCCGCCTTCAAATTCCGCCGACATAAAACTTTCTACAATCGCCAGGGCCAGTTCGGGACCCAGCGTGCGGCCGCCTAAAGCGAGTACGTTGGCATCATTGTGCTGGCGGGCCTTGGCCGCTGAGTAGGTATTTTCACATAAGGCCGCCCGGATGCCTTTTATTTTATTACAAGCGATGCTGATGCCGATGCCGGTGCCGCAGATGGCAATGCCGAACAAAGGCTTTTCCCGCAGAACGGCAGCGCAGAGTTCGGCGGCAATATCAGGATAATCAACGGACTCCCGGCTGTGGGTGCCGACATCTTCTACCGTCACACCTTTTTTTCCGAGTTCTTCTTTCAGATATTCCTTCAGCTCAAAACCGCCGTGATCCGAGCCGATAATTATTTTCTGCATGCTCAGCCTCTCCTTATAATCTTGTTATAATTTACAGTTTAATTATTATATGAATCTTCATTAAATGCCATTATAACGCATATTCGAGGATAAATTTACAAAAGCGTCGTGTAAAGAACGTATAATAATAAAAAACGAAAGAAGCCGGGCTTTTCTTGAGGAATAGCCAAAACGCCTCTTTCTCTTTATAATGGTTTTTGTAATGCTTTTGTAATATACTTGTAATATTGAGAAAACTGAGAACGATGGGGGTTCCCGGATGTCTGAGAAAAAGCACAATAAATATAAATCAAAAATCCTGAGTATCTTGTTAGTAACGGCCTTCTTTCTGAGCTTCTTTCCGCCTGCCGCTCTGGCTGCGGACGGGGGAATCGGCAAGGCCGGTGACCGGGTCAAAATCACGGCCTATGACGGCTTTAAACTCCGGGAAAAAGCGACGACCGACTCCGCTCAGGTGAATTATATCCCCCGAGGAGACAGCTTCATCATTCTGGACGTCACGGAAGGCGAAAATGTGGCAGGTTTCGGCAATATCTGGTATCTCACGGAATACGAAGGAAAAGAGGCCTACTGCATCGCCGACCCCACAGGCGAGGAGCAGACCTTGATCCCGCAGACGAGCCCAACGACGAGCGGCTCTGAGAGCGAAAGTACATCGACCGCGGCGCCGAGTGAGACTGCGGAAAGTTCAGAAACTGAGGAAAGTTCGGCGAGCTCCGCAGAAGACGCCCCGGGCTCTTATTATTCAAACAGCGAATGGGAAAGCCTGCTGAATGCCTTTCCCTCCACCTATCACAAGCTTTTAAATGAGCTCAGAGAAGAGCATCCGAGCTGGCGCTACGAGCCTTATTACCATAATTTCTCTCTGGAATATGCCGCCGATGTGGAGCTGGCCGATCCGGCCCGCAATCTGGCGCCTTATTATTTCCGCGAATACCGGGATCCGAATAACAACAAGCAGTATGACGCGGGCGGCTGGTATGCCTGCAACCGGGAGACCATCCTTTTCATGCTGGATCCGCGCAACTGGCTCAACGAAAAATACATTTTCATGTTTGAAAAACTCAGCGAGGTCGAAAGCACGGCCGGCGAGCGCCGTCTGCAGAACATGTTCCGGGATAATGAAGACCTCAAAGCACTGATCCCCACCATCCTGGAAGCGTCCAAGGCGCACGGCGTCTCCCCTGTCTTTGTCGGGGCGAGAATGCTTACTGAAGTGCAGACCACGATAAACGGCGTGAAGACCATCACCCGGCCCGCTAAAGGCACCCTGCGCATTCCGGAGCAGGAAATTGAGCTCCTGGGCCTGGATGTCGATCCGGAAGTGCCTTATTACAATATGTTTAATATAGGCGCCTAGCAGGGAAGCAATCCGCAGAAGAATGCGGTCCTCTATGCTATGGGCTTCGGCGGGCCGCGCAATAGGGCGATCGGCGTCCGCAATTCATGCGAAACATTTGCGATGAA
>CALLQJ010000090.1 GCA_938014865.1 uncultured Fastidiosipila sp. | reverse complement strand
GGCCGTGCTCCGGGCCGTTATTCAGGCGGGACCCGAGGCGATTGCCGATCCGGAAGATTACGAGGCACATGCCACGATCATGTGGGCCGGCACGCTCGCACATAATAATATTCTCGGGGTCGGCCGGGAGCAGGACTGGTCATCGCATCAGATTGAACATGAGCTCTCAGCCGCCTACGATGTCACGCACGGGGCGGGCCTGGCCGTCGTTCATCCGGCGTTTATGCAATATACCCTGCAGACGAATATTGAGCGCTATGCGCGTTTTGCGACGGAAGTCATGGGGGTGCCCGATAATCCTTACGCACGTGAAACCGTGGCAAAAGAAGGCATTCAGCGTTTCAAAGAATTTTTGAAGCGGATCGGCATGCCGGATAATCTCCGGGCCTTCGGCGTAAAAGAAGAAGAAATTCCGAAGCTGGCGGGCATGGTGAAAAAGACCAACGGCGATAAAGTAGGTTTCTTTCAGCCTCTGGATACAAAGGATATTGAAGAAATTCTTAAAATGTGCTATTAATAGTAATGTTCGATTCTGAACAAGATTCTGAACAAGAGGATTTATTTTACAGCGGTCCGGATTTTTGCCGGACCGCTTCGTTTTGCCCTTTTTCAGAAAAGCGCGAGTCACAACTGCGGCGGCCGGAAAGCTTCGGGAATAAAGCTCGCACGGCCCGTCTTTTTATACTATGAAAAAAGGCCGGGAATTTATCCCGACCTTTTGTTCTGAAAAGGCACAAGCCCGAAAGATTTTTCTTAACGAAAGACTAATCATGCTTGGCCGCTTTGGTGACCCTAACGAGAATCGAACTCGTGATTCCGCCTTGAGAGGGCGGCGTCTTAACCGCTTGACCATAGGGCCGATAAACGAGAATAAGCTTACCACTCCTTAAGCGCTCTGGCAAGTATAAAAAAAGAGAAAATGCTGTGAATTCAGAGCAAAGATCACAGGGAAAATCGAACAAACGTGCTATACTAGCGCTTGGACTTTAAACCGGAGGAGGAATTATGCCCGAGCATAATCACGCCATTGTTATAAAAGGCGCTCGTGAAAATAATTTAAAAAATATAAATCTGAAGATTCCGCGCGACAAACTGGTGGTGCTGACCGGTCTTTCCGGATCGGGAAAATCATCGCTGGCCTTCGATACCATATATGCTGAAGGGCAGAGGCGTTATGTGGAGTCTTTGTCTTCTTATGCCCGGCAGTTTTTAGGGCAGATGGAAAAACCGGATGTAGACAGCATTGAAGGCTTGTCTCCGGCCATTTCCATTGATCAGAAGACGACCAGCAAGAACCCGCGTTCCACGGTCGGAACGGTGACGGAAATTTATGACTATCTCCGTCTCTTGTTTGCCCGTTCCGGCACGCCGCACTGTCCGTCCTGCGGACGTCCGATTGAACGGCAGAGCATTGATCAGATCTTAGATCAGATCCTGTCTTATCCGGAGGGGACGCGCCTGATTATTATGGCGCCGGTCAT
>CALLQJ010000089.1 GCA_938014865.1 uncultured Fastidiosipila sp. | reverse complement strand
GACTGTTGCGTAGTAATGATGAAGGACAAATCCTTATCGAGGACCTTCGTCCGAACCGCAATTATACTCTAAAGGAAATAACTGCTCCTGAAGGCTATGTATTGGATCCTAAGAATGAGTGGAAAATTACGGTCAGCAGTGAAGGCAAAGTAAGTATTGAAGGGCCTACCGAGGCAAATACTTCTAATTCTTCTCTTTATACCTTCGATGCAATCAATGAACGCCCGGAGCCGCCCAAACCTGAAAAATTTCTTAAGGGTGAAGGAAACGGCGAATTTAAACAATACGGAACAGGCGAAATGCCTCCGTATGCACAAGAGAAAATCAATGAGACCTTAAGCTACAGAATCCGGATTCCTCTGGATTCCGTTGAAGCTTATACGCAGCTTGTCGTATCCGATACGGCAGATGAACATATTGTATTCGATAAGAAATCCTTCAAAGCTACAAAAGACGATACAAATGAAAGCGTCAGCGGTACATTTGACGTTCACAGAAATACATTTACCTGGACCAAATTGAACTTTGCTGATCTTGAGGGTGCAAAGCATATTAACTTGACCTTCTCCGGCAAGGTTGAACGACGTGACGGACAATCTTGGGATGAAGTCTGGACCGAACTTTTTGAAGACGGTAAGAACGGCGAGATTAAAAACAATGCCTCATTATGGCTGAATGAACCGAAAAATAAAAAAGATTCCAATGAAGTGGTGTCAAAGGTCAGTAACGGAAAAATCCGTCTGGTTAAAAAGTTATCTGAGAATGGCATCGAAAGTAATATGAAAGATGGCCAGGAGGCTAAGTTCCACCTTTATAAAGTAGAAGGTGACCCGGATCCTACTAAACCGGGTGACCCGGATCCTGATCATTTCATCGGTGAATTTACGGTCAAAGGCATAGCTTCAGGTGAGGCGCTGCTTGAGGTAGAGCATTTAGATACCGGTAAATATTATTTCCTGGAAACGGCTGCGCCCGAAGGCTATGAGCGTCAGCGCGGCATGATTCCCGCGGATGAGCCTTTGAAAGTGGTCGTTGATCAAAGCGAAATTCCGCAAGCAAAAGCCGTTAATATCAAGGCCGAAGAACCGACGATAGTGAAGTCGGTACGCGGAAATTTGAGTGCAGATCCCCCTACGGAATTTAAACATGAAACTTATAATCTCAGACTCGGAGATGAGTTCGAATATGCCATTGACGTTACGATCAACGGCTCGTTAGTCACGGACATTACGATTACGGATGAAGTGCCGGACTGCTTCGTGGTAAATAGTTACACGTTCCAGTCTGATAAAGAAACTGACGGGGTTTTTGAGGACGATGATGACTGGGCTATTGATAATATCGGTCAGCATCCTTATAACAATGTAAAAGTTATTGCCAAGAAGGATGATCTTGATCCCGCCTATATCGGCAAGACGATCCGTATTGTCTTAAGAGCACAGGTTAAGCCGAACTTTAATATATTAAAGCATGATTCTGATCAAACTGATCCGGCCAAGAAATATCTGGATTCGCAAGGTCGTGTCCCTAATACGGCACATATGGTGCATAACGGGGTGCCGGATGAGTCAACGGTTCACGTTAAACCGACGATTTTAAGAGATATTAAATTTAAAAAAGTATTGGGGAAAGATTCCCTTGCCTACGCAACTTTCGTATTAAAAGAATACAGTCCTGACGATCTAGTGCCGCCGGCAGGTAATGAAAGCTTGGTTAAGGTTCACGGTTCTGAAGACGATTATTACAGAGCGACAGCAGACGCCGATGGCATTGTTGTTTTCCGAAATGTTCCGGCCGGAACGTACTGGATTGTTGAAGAATTTGCGCCTGCGGGTACGGTCTTGCCGTATCCCGGCATCATTGTGACGGTCAGCGATTCGTCCATACCTTTTGATGCTGAAAATTCGATTATTTTGAAAACGCCGGGCGGCGTTGAACTGACCGGCAAGCCCGACAAAGAATTATGGAACAACCAGCTTCTGACCATAAAAGGTGAGAAAAAGTGGTTTGATAACGACAATATATTTGAGACCCGGGCAGATGAAATTACCGTCCAGCTTTGGCGTAAAGACGGCGGGCTCAGTGAGCCTCAGTTCCTTGATGAACAGAGCGTGAAAGCGGATAAAAACGGCGTCTGGAGCTATGAATTTGCTGAGGAAATAAAAAATAATAAATACGGTCAGACCTTTAAGCTCTATAAATACAGCACCACGACAAATGAGCCTTATACCTACTATGTAAAAGAAAAGCTCGGCGATGCGGAAGCTTTTTATGTCAGCACAGTGAAAGATGCTGTGGCGGACGGCAACAGCGAAACTATCGATATTGAAAATCGCCTGAAACGGTCTAATTTACGTATATATAAAACCGAAGGCGATACCCACAATCCTCTCAGCGGCATCAGCTTTATCCTGCGTGGGCCGAACGATACGGTGTTTGAAGCTACAACCGACGCAGAAGGCTATGCAAGATTTAATGATCTGCCCCGCGGCGTAGAGTTCAGACTCTATGAAAAAGCAGATGAAGGCTCAGAGCCTTACATTGTTAATGATGAATACGTGCGTGTCAGCTTTGATGAAGACGGGAATTTAACCTGTAATCCTGACTTGCCGCAAGAATCTGTGTCAGAACCCGGTGCAGCTGCGGAAGATGAACCTGTAACGTACATTCAGCTGAATCACGATAACTTTAAAATTCCTGAGCCTGTCAAAAAAGTGGAAGGCAGTACGGATCCTTATAAGCTGGTGAATTTGGGTGAACCCATTAATTACGAGATCGAGCTTCCGTTTACAGGTGTTGAAGAGTTAGAAGAGATCCGACTGATTGATACAGTCTCTGATGGTCTGAAAATCCTGCCCGGCTCGGTAGAAATGAAAATCCAGAAACGAACGACCCCTGCGGCTGCAGAACGTGTTTTGGATCCGAGTGAGTATGAATTTACGATTTCAGAAGACGGACGTACGATTACGGCAGAGATTAAGGATCAGCCGGATCTGATGAATGAGTTGGAAAACCGGACACTTGAACTTAGTTTTGATGTCCGCATAGAAATCGGTCCGACCGCCTTGTCCGTTCTCTATCCTGATTCGAAGATACCGAATGAGGCATCCGTGATTATCAATGACAATCCGGATAATGAGAAAAAGACAGAAAAGGTTTATATAGAATTTGAATTCTATCGCGTTGAGCTGCAGAAAATGCTCAAGCTCCCGCCTCTGCCGGGAAGCAGTGAAGATCAGGTCGTAAAAGCCGACAAAGATTACAAAGCAAGCTTTGATCTGTATCTTAAACGCGGTGTCTGGGATGATGCCGAGAACAGACCTGAAGATGATCCCGATGATCGCCTGGTAAACCCGTATCGCACAGATGCGGAAGGCAAGATTGTTATCGAAAATCTTCCTGCCGGCACTTATCGCTTCATTGAAACGGAAGCACCTAAGAGCTACAAGAAGCTTACGGAGCCTATTGTCTTTACGGTTAATGACGAAGAAGGCAATCAGGATATTAAGCTTGAAGCAGTCAATGATTATGTTGAACTGCCGGACGTCAATAAGTACGTCAGAGGCAAGGATGAGGGCGACACGATAGGTGAAACCTATACGGTACCTAATTACAATAAAACCTTTGATTACGTGGTCGATATAGAGGTTCCCGAATTTAAAAATAATGAGTGGGAACACTACGACAGCATTGTGATCAAAGACGTTCTGCCGCGCGGATTCGAATACGTTAAGACGAGCGATAGTAATAAGATTGAAGTCGGTACCGGCAAGGGTGAAAGTTTTGTGGACGTCAATCCGAAGACTCTGGCTACGCCTAATATCGATATGAGCGAAGAGGTGCTTGATAAGTTCATGCTTCAGCTGCAGCCTGAGCGGACAGAAGACGGTCGTCAGGTTCTCATGATCGATTCCCGTACCCTTTATACCGATGAGGGCGGAACTCCGGCGGAAGATCCTCTCTACGGAAAATATTTCCTGCGTGCCGTCAAAGGCATGACACTTCGCTACACCTATGAAATCAAGATAGCGGACGGTCATTATAAAGATGAACACTTCGCACCTTACGAGGGTGAGTACATTGTCAATAATGCAGATCTGAGCGTGAACGACCGCCTGATCAAGCGCGACAGTGCCAAGGTCAAATTAATTGACCGTTACGAAGTTGTCCTTAAAAAGACGGATGATACCGGCAAGCTCGGCTTGGGCGGTGCAAGCTTCCGCTTGGATCACTACTATGCTCCGATTGAAGATGGTTATTCTGATGTCGACAGCAGGGATGACGATATTGCAAAGGTCATTGACGTTCAGCAGATTACGCAGTCGGACGGCTACCTGGTTATTTCGGATCGCCTGATCCCCGGTAAATACGTATTCAGTGAGAGCGAAACGCCGACCTATTACTATAAGTTAGATAAAAACGGCAATCCGATTAAAGTCTCAGCGAAATTTGCTCCTGTATTTGAGTATTTTGTGTTGGAAGTCGGCGTAGATGTGCCGGTTTACGATGAACAAGGAGAAGATACCGGCGAGCGTGAGAAGGGCATCAGACTGAGTGGTCATTATGTCAATTCTGAGACAGGTGCAACGCGTGATTACATACTCTTCGAAGGCAAGAGTTCGCGCAGCAATCCTGCCAAAATTCCGAATGCACGTTTGGTAACGGTTCCCTTTATTAAAGTATGGGACGACAAATGGGACGAGAAAGAAGATTATCACTTCAGACGTCCGGAAACCATTACGGTGACCTTGCAGCGTGAGTATAAAGAAATCACCATCAATGAAGACGGATCTTCTGATTTTGTTGATCCCGAAGCAGCGTGGATTGAAGATGTGACCTTCAATACCCAAAATCCTCATCCGCATCAGAAGAAGATCTCGTCGAACTCCCCAGAACTAAGAAGCGGCGTGTACTTTGAAGGCGACGATCTCTTCCGATACCAATATTTGTATGAATCCGGAAAAACGATCCAATACCATTATTATGTGGTAGAAGAGTCCGTCCCCGGCTACACCACGAAGTACGAAGAAGTAGAAAGCCCCAAACCGGACGATGATGATATCATCACACCGACGTTGGTTAAGATTACGAACTCCATTGATGTTTCTAAACCAGTTGAGCTTAAAAAAGTCGGTGTCAAAGAAGGCTCAGAGACTGAAACGAATTTAAGCGGCGTGCAGTTCTCGGTTTCCTATGTGATGCCGGACGGAGCCGTGAAAGTAAAGACCTTTACGACGGATCAAAACGGTGAAATCGATATTCCGGGTTTGGCAGCCGGCAGAATTTATAAATTGCAGGAAGTTGCTGCACCGGACGGTTATAAGAAAGACGATACCGTTTATACCATTGTTGTAGATGAAAACACGGATGAAGTGTCCGTCTATACAAAGTACATAGCTGAAAATGATCCGAAGAATGTTCCGGCTGATAACTTCAATATCATCACGGATGAACATGATGAAGTGACTTTGTATCAGCTGAAGATCAAAAATACAGAACCTTCACCGCCCGAACCTAAGAAGACGGTTGAAGGAGAAGACAGCTACTTCATGAAACGCTTTAATGATGCGTTCAGATTTGATGTGGCCGTTGATGTTGATTCGATCGAGGGCATGACGTCCTTCAAGATCGAAGACAGCCTGGATGAACTCCTGCAGCCTATGAACAGTGATCTTTCCGATGCGACGGTTCTTGCAGACGGCAGCGATATTAAAGACTTGGGCAGCCTGACTTACGATGCAGAAAGCAAGAAAGTGACCTTCGAGATGAGTGATCAATTCACGAATATTGAAGGCCGCAAGGTGGTCCTCAGCTTCCATGCGAAGATTGCCGACTCTGTAAACGGTATTGCCGATCTCAAAGCAAAACTTGCTGACAGAGGTCTTGAAGCCGTGCCGAATGATGCCGTCGTTAGGTTTAATAACACGGAAAAAACATCGAATGAAGTCACGGTTAACCCGGGCGATGAGGGTGCAAAACCTGAACCCGAGAAAACCGTAAACGGCAAGGCGCACTACGATCTCAAGAGCATGGATGAAACCTTTGACTATCAGGTCAAAGCACATGTCGGCGACAATGTCATGGGCTATGAATCCTTTGCGATCGTGGACACCTTAGATCCTAATCTCGAAGAAGTAGGCGGTATCAAACTGAGATTGGTCACCTGGCGTGATGCGGACAAGACCGCAGAGAAAATGTCAGAAGGGCTTTTCTTAAATGAAGATTACACCGCGACGGAAACTACTAATACGCAAGGTGAAACCGTTATTACGGCAAAACTTGCAGAGGATTTCGATTACAACAGGCTGAAAAACAAGACGCTTGTCATGGAATTCAGTGCCAAGCTGAAAGATGATATTAATTTAGAGAGCTTGCCTGAGGATCAGAAGATTCCGAATAAGGCCTACATTGATTTCAATAATGAGAAGGGTGAAGAAGTTACAGCGACGGTCAGACCGCCGAAGGATCCCGATATTGAAAAGACTGTGGGCGAAAGCAATGCCGGAGACAGCGAAACGCTGCATCTCAGCGATTTGGAGAAGACCATCGTTTACACGGTTAAATCGACGGTACCTCTGAATACGGCAGGGATCGACTCACTGACGATCAGTGACACGATCAGCGACGTGTTGAATATTGAACAGACCACGGTGTCCGCAGACGGCTTCAGTGCGGATGAACTGAGTGATATCGCGCCTGTTGCGGATGGCAACCACGTGAACGTGACACTCGATACGGCTGAGTTACTCAGTAAATATGCAGGCAAAGAAATTGTTCTGACGATCCGGACGAAGATTAAGCCGGATGCTGAACTTGCGGATTACCTTGTAAACGGCGAATTGATCAATGAAGCGAAGATCCTGATCCCCGACAGAGAAGAGATCACGGATCAGGCGAAAGTGATTCCGCCGACAAGCGATATCAGTATCCGAAAGTATCTTAAAGATAAGACAAGTGATCAGGCAGCACTCTGGGACGGGAAAGAAGTGGTCTTCCGGCTCTTGAAGAAGACGTCTGATAATCCTGAAACCTGGAAGAGCATCGGTGATGACATCAGGATCACTAACAATGATCCGGTCAGCATTAACGATCTCCTGCCCGGACAGTACAAACTGAAAGAAATCAGGACGCCTGAAGGCTACAGACCCGCAGCAGATCTTGAATTTGAGATCCGCGGGAATGAGACCGAGGCTCTGACCTTTGACATTGTCAATGTGATGACGCCTGATCCTGAGAAGACGGTGGATAAGCCGGTCATTGAGAATAAGACGGATACATTCACGTATACCGTGAGCTATGAGATACCCGATCAGTCCGCTCAGCTTAAAGGACTTACGCTGAAAGATCAGCTTGAAGAAGTCCTTGAGACGACACTTGATCAGATTAAGGTCTATGCCGGTGAAACGGATATGACGTCTGATTGGGCCAATAAAAAGCTGACGCTCGATGGTCAAAGCGTTAAGCTCGTACTCACTAAGGAAGACTTGATTGAGCACAGCGGTGAGACGGTCAAAGTTGTGATTCCGGCTAAGATTAAGGCTGACGCAAACCTGAGTAAATATGCGAACAATACCGTTCCGAACAAGGCGGAACTGCAGATTCCTGATGATCCTGACAGCAAAAAGGAAACCGAAGATGTTCCTGTCACGCTGAAGGGAACGAAGGATATCTCAGTGACGAAGACATGGGTCGGTGAAGCACTTGACAGTATTACGGTTTATGTCGTTGAAGCGGCCAATGCTGAAGCTGCAAAAGATCTGACGATCGAAAATGCGGTTCAGACTAAGATTATTCGGGCAAAAGATCAGTGGAGCTATACTTTCACAGATCTGCCGAAATATGACGACAGCGGCAAAGAACTCTTCTACTTCGTTAAAGAAGTGATTCCGGAAGGCTATACAGCTGTGCTGCAGCCTAACGAAGAGGGTTCAGAAGTAACGATTGAGAACACCGAAGATCCGACGACACCGGATCCTGAGAAGACGGTGGATAAGCCGGTCATAGATGACAAGGCGACAGAGTTCACCTACACAGTGAGCTATACGGTGCCGGCGGATCCGGAGAACCTCAAAGGACTTATCCTGACGGATGAGCTTGAAGAAGTCCTTGAGACGGATATGTCTCGCATTAAGGCTTATGCCG
>CALLQJ010000088.1 GCA_938014865.1 uncultured Fastidiosipila sp. | reverse complement strand
GGCTATGCCCCCGATCGCTGGCAGGGCCTTTTGGATCACCTGCGGGAAAAGGGCTTTTCTCCGGAAGAAATCCGTGATTCGGGTCTTTTTAAAGAAAACCGGAAGGGCGGTCTTTACGATCTTTTCCGCGGCCGTTTGATTTTTCCGATCATCGATGTCATGGGCAGAATCGTGGCTTTCGGGGGACGTGTGCTCGATGAGAGCCTGCCGAAGTACCTGAATTCGCCCGAGACCAAAATTTACACCAAGGGCCGGCACCTTTACGGCTTGAATCTGGCGAAGCGGACGAAAGAAAAGCGTCTGCTGGTGGTGGAAGGCTACATGGACTGCCTGAGTCTGCATCAGGCGGGCATAGACCATGCGGTGGCGTCTTTGGGGACGGCCCTGACCGAGCAGCAGGCCGCTTTGCTGCGCAAGTACCGCGAGGAAATTGTTTTAGGCTACGACATGGACCGGGCGGGCAGGCAGGCGGTCTTGAAGAACAGCGATGTTCTGGAGGCCAAAGGTGCGAAACCTTATGTTTTAGTGCTTCCTGATGCCGAAGATCCGGACGACTATATGCAAAAGCATACGGCTGACGATTTTCGCTATCTGCTCGCCGAGGCGCCCGAAGGTTTGGAATATAAATTTATTTACGCCAAAGAACGCGCGCTGCAGGACGGCCATCTGAATAAAATGCAGTACCAGGAAGAAGCGGCGGAACTCCTCCTCGGCATCAACAATCCCGTGGTCAGAGCCTTGTATATTCCGCGGGTAGCGGAAGAGCTGAGTGTCCCGCGGGAGAGCGTGGAGATGCTTTTGGAGATGAAACGCAGCCGGCAGGGCGGCAGCCGAAGAAAACGGACGAGCTATGCAGCACAACGTACGCCGGATAAGACTTCGGAGCGGACGGAAGAAAAACGGGCCGGAAAGCCCTCCGCATTTACCCCTCTGGAAGCCGCTTTTCTGGCCGGCGTCTGCCGGGATGCCGATATATTCAGCGAAAATAATCTGCACTTTAAAGCCGCCTGGTTCAAAGAAAAAGCACTCAGGCCGCTGGTGAAGGAGCTCAAGCAGAAACTTGAAGATAAAGAACTGAACGAGCAGAGCATGCTCGATCTGATCAATCAGGAAGAAGATGAAGAGATCAGGGCTTTGCTTTCTTCGCAGTTCGGCGCTTTATTCATGCAGGACGCGTCGAGCGCAAGTGCCGAGCAAAAGGCGCGCATTATGCGCCGGCAGATATTGCTTTTGAGAAGCGAATATTATGCCCGGCTGAGCCGTTATTTCAGCCGGAAGCTCGACGAGGAGCCGCCGGAAGAAGAGGCGGTCTCGCTGCGCCGGCGTTTCAAAGCCGTACTTCGGGCCCGCAAGGCCTGTGAAGACAGCTTGAACGAGATGGATAATATTTATCATTTTGATGAAGACAGCCGGGATTTCGGCTGAATAAAGAAATGCGCACAGGGGGTGGCGGAACGGAAGATCTGCAAAAAACAGACGGGAATATAAAATGTAAAAAACAGTTTTAAAAATAAACAAAAGCAATCTGAAAGATCAGCAGAAACAAAGGAGAACGAATGGCAGAAGATATACTTAAAAGACTTCTTAAGGAAGCCGGCAAGAATAAGAATCAGTTATCGTACCGCGAGGTGGTATCGCTTCTCGAAGAGAACGATGTCGATCTGAAAGAGACGGAAAACCTGCTTGATAAGCTCGAAGACTCGGGCGTCAAGATCGTTGCCGATAATGTGGCAAAAGAAGAGAACGAAAAGAAGAAAAAGAAAAAGGTCAAGGTCGAACAGGTCTCGGTGGATGATCCGGTCCGGATGTATTTAAAAGAAATCGGCCGGGTGGATCTGCTGACCGCGGACGAAGAGAAAATTTTAGCCAAACGCATGGAAGGCGGCGACTTGGAAGCGAAAGATCATCTGGCCGAAGCCAACCTGCGTCTGGTTGTTTCGATTGCCAAGCGCTATACGGGCCGCGGCCTGTCTTTCCTGGATCTCATTCAGGAAGGCAATCTCGGCTTGCTGAAAGCGGTCGAAAAATTCGACTATACCAAGGGCTTTAAGTTTTCAACCTACGCGACCTGGTGGATCCGCCAGGCCATCACCCGCGCAATTGCGGACCAGGCCAGAACGATTCGTATTCCGGTGCATATGGTGGAAACCATCAACAAGCTGATCCGCACCCAGCGCCAGCTGATTCAGGAGCTCGGCCGTGAACCTGAGGTCGAAGAACTGGCTGCCGAAATGGACATGACTGAAGAAAAAGTCCGGGAAATCATGAAAATCTCCCAGGAGCCCGTTTCTTTAGAAAAGCCCATCGGCGAAGAGG
>CALLQJ010000087.1 GCA_938014865.1 uncultured Fastidiosipila sp. | reverse complement strand
TAGCGGAAGTGGTGCATTCACTGGCTAAGTGGAAGCGGCAGGCGCTTTACCGCTACGGTTTCTCCGTAGGGGAGGGGCTGTATACGGACATGAATGCGATCCGCCGGGATGAGGAGCTCGATAATCTGCATTCCATTTATGTGGACCAGTGGGACTGGGAACTGATTATCCGCAGAGAAGACCGCAATATGGAATTTTTGAAAGCCTCCGTTGAAAAAATCTGTGCGGCCATCTTTGACACCTCGGAACGCCTGCGCAAGACCTATCCCGAACTTCCGGCTTATGAACATCAGAAAATTTATTTCATTGACGCTCAGGAGCTTGAAGACCGCTATCCGGATAAAGAGCCGAAGGAAAGGGAATACCTTTGGACCAAAGAGCATCCCGTGACCTTCCTGACGGGCATCGGCAATAAGCTGAAATCCGGAAAACCGCACGATGACAGGGCGCCGGACTATGATGACTGGAACCTGAACGGGGATATCTTATTTTACGACAAGCTTTTTGACCGGGTCATGGAATTGTCTTCCATGGGCATCCGGGTCGATTCCGAACGCCTGAAGGTGCAGCTGGCCCTGAGCGGGCAGGAGGAAAGAGCCAAGCTTCCTTTCCATAAACTTCTTTTAGAAGGCAAACTGCCGCAGACCATGGGCGGGGGCATCGGGCAGAGCAGGCTTTGCATGCTTTTGATGGGCAAAGCCCATATCGGCGAAGTGCAGACGTCGGTCTGGGACGAGGAGACGCTGCAGATCTGTGCCAAGAGCCAGGCGATTCTGCTTTGATCTTTTTTTAAACCCTTCTAATATGCGCTTAATACAGCCTTGTTAAGCTTCAGCCGGAGAAAAGCCCAGCCGTCTTGTGATTTTCTTTAATTCTTCACGGCTTTTGCTTTTTTTTCAGAACTATTGTCAAAAACGGCCGATTATCCTGTATAATAAACGTGCTGCAGAGGGATTGCAGCAAACTTTATATTTCCTTTATTGAAGTGAATAAGGAGGGCGCAGATGGGTATTATCAGAGCAGTCTCCGGAGCAGTCGGCGGCGGTTTTGCTGATCAGTGGCTGGAGGTTTACGAAGCTGACAATATGACCGATCAAACGGTAATGTCAACGGGTGTTCCCGTAAGACAGGACGATCGGCGGAATTCAAACGTAAAGGGGACGGACGATACCATTTCGAACGGCTCTATCATTCAAGTTTATCCGAACCAGTTTATGATGCTGGTGGAAAACGGTAAAATTATCGACTACACGGCCGAACCGGGTACCTTCAAGGTCGACAATTCGGCTTTGCCGTCTATGTTTAACGGTGAATTCGGAGAATCCTTAAAAGAAACCTTCTCCCGTTTCAAATACGGCGGCGTGACCCCGCTTAAACAGAAAGCAATTTATATTAATCTGCAGGAAATCAAAAACATCAAGTTCGGCACAAAGTCGCCGATTCAGTATTTTGATGATTTCTATAATGCAGAACTTTTCCTGCGCTGCTTCGGCAATTATTCCATTCAGATTACCAATCCCATCCTCTTTTATCAGCAGGTGGTGGATAAGTCCAAAGACAGACAGGAAATCGAATCCATCAATGAGCAGTACTCTGCCGAGTTCATGAATGCGCTGAGCGCGTCCATGAACCAGATGTCTGCCGACGGAATCCGTATTTCCCATGTCACCTCCCGCTCGATGGAACTGGCCAATTATATGTCCAATGCGCTGGATGAGGCCTGGGAGAGCAACCGCGGTTTCCAGGTCATGGCAGTGGGTATTGCCAGCATTTCCTATTCCGAGGATTCCCAGGAACTCATCAATATGCGCAACAAAGGCGCAATGCTCGGTGATCCTTCCGTACGGGAAGGCTACGTGCAAGGTTCCGTGGCCCGAGGCCTTGAGGCAGCCGGCTCTAATCCGGCAGGCTCCGCCGCGACCTTTATGGGACTCGGCATGGGGATGAATGCAGGCGGAAACTTCATGGGCACCGCGTCGCAGAGCAATATGCAGCAGTATCAGCAGCAACAGCAGGCAGCGCAGCAGGCCCGGCAGGCACAGCAAAATCAAGGGGCTCAGCAGCCTTCGGGCGGCGGCTCCGGGAAGCCTTGGTTCTGCTCCGAATGCGGACATAAGAACAGCCCGAACGGCAGATTCTGTACCGAGTGCGGCACTCCGCGCCTGACTCAGCCCGCTCCGGCGTGTCCGAACTGCGGCTGGGAGATCCCGGAAGGACAGGATCCTAAATTCTGTCCCGAATGCGGTCACAAAATGAAATAATCTGAGTACAAGGCAGCCGCCCGGCTGCCTTGCCTTTCACAGCTCAGATCAGGAGGCTTTTTATGGCAACCAGTACCTATCATTGTCCTAATTGCCGTGCGCCGATTTCGTTTAAACCCGATAAGCAATTATTTATCTGTGATTACTGCAATTCCGAATTCACTCCGCAGCAGATGCATGATGCGACGCAAAAGCAGGAAGCGAAAGCGAATGAGCGGGCACAAAGAGAGATAGAACGGCAAGAAAAGCGAAAAGCATCGGCCGCCGAGGCGGAAGGGGAGCAGACCGTCCATGAGTATCTCTGCGAGAATTGCGGGGCGAATGTCGTGACGGATGATACCACGACATCAACGTACTGCTATTACTGCCACAGCCCGGTCATTATTACGACAAGGCTTCAGGGAAACTTTCGTCCGGACCGCATGCTGCCGTTTAAATTCAGCGAAGAACAAGCGAAAGAAAAATTTCTGAGCTGGGCG
Source organism: uncultured Fastidiosipila sp. (assembly GCA_938014865.1). GTDB lineage: Bacteria > Bacillota > Clostridia > Saccharofermentanales > Fastidiosipilaceae > JAAYZH01. The sequence continues at coordinate 1,407 of CALLQJ010000087.1, read as the reverse complement.
GAAAAAAAGAAATATCTGCCCTCCGATTTTACCTCCGCGGCCCATCTCGAGAAGATGACCGGGCTCTACCTGCCGTATTGGTACGTGGATTCCGATGTGGATGTGAATTTTGCGGGGACATCGCGCGAGGTCAGCAGCAGCCGGAGCGGAGATTTCATTTATGAGGAAACAGCGGTCTACGATCATCAGCGGCAGGGCGTTTACCATCTGCATGATGTGAACCTGGCAGCTTTTGAGAAAATTGATCAGAACCTTCTGAACGGCATTGAGCCTTATGATCCGCAGGAATTTACCCCCTTCAGCATGCCGATGCTCTCCGGTTTCTTTACCGAGCAGTATACGATCTCCAAAGCGGATGCGGCAGAGGCAATGCAAGATGAAATACAGAACATCAGCGAAGGAATGCTGGAGTCTTCTTTAGGCAGCTCTGATATCGAGACGAAGTATAAAGAATTCAACAATCATGATCATGAATGGCAGCTTTCTCTGGTGCCGGTCTGGATACTGACCTATAACTACCTGGATAAAATTTATGTGTATGCCATGAACGGACAGAGCGGACGAGCCTTCGGCGAAATGCCGATTGTGATGAAAAAGCTTAACCGGGACGCTGTCCTGCGCGGTGCGCTGATCGGTTTTATCGCGGCCGTGATCGCTTATGTGGTCATGTACTTTTTGAGGATAGGCTTATGAAGACAAGACGAAATATTTCGGGACTTATACTATCTGTATTTATATCGGCCTTGCTGCTTCTCTTTCTGATGCCTTCCGTCCTGCTCCGGGCGGAGGAAGAGAGCTCAGGGGAAAAGGCGGAATACTGGATCAGCGATGAGGCGGATCTTTTCACCGCGGATGAGGAAAAAGCTTTGGAGGCGAAACTTTCGGAAGTGATTGACAAACACCCGGATGTCGCCCTTGCCGTGATGACCGCGGAAGATACAGGCGGCAAATCCGTGCGCGGCTACGGGGAAGATCTTTTTGAAGCAAAGGATTTAGGCTTCGGCGAGGACTTCAACGGTCTTTTCATTCTCATCGTGATGGAAGACTGGGATTTTTACATCGGCACCTTCGGCAAGGCAATCAAAATCTTTACCGACGAGCGTCTGGATACGCTTGTGGATATTGCTGTTCCTGACCTTACGGCGGGAAATTACAGTGCCGCCTGTCTGAAATGCCTGGACCGGATAGAGAATTATCAGACAATGGGCATTCCGGAAAATCAATATGAGTACAAAGAAAATGTTATTTTTTCGCCCTTCCGCCTGATCGTTTCTTTGCTGATTTTCCTGGGAGTGGGAGCCGTCACCGCAGTGGTCTTCCGCAAAAATGTGATTGCAAAATATGATAAGTACAGTGCCAAGCCGGCCTATGACAGTTCGGCCCTGGCGCTGCAGGCGATGGCGGTCA
>CALLQJ010000086.1 GCA_938014865.1 uncultured Fastidiosipila sp. | reverse complement strand
CCCCGCCGCTACGAAGACTGGACGTCCATTACCCCCATTCAAAACCTTCAGGACGGGGAAGACGGCGTCTTCCTGGCGCAGGTGTCCCGGGTGCCTCATCTTTTCCGCAAAGGCCGGCGCTCGGTATTATCCGTCAGCCTGCGCGACCCTTCAGGGATCATCCGCGGGGTCTGGTTTAATCAGCCCTATCTGCAGGATAAATTAAAACCTTATGCTATTTATCTTTTCCGCGGCCGGATCAAGCGGCAGGGGCGGACCTTTGCCGTCTACAATCCGGCCTTTGAGCCGCAGCCTCAGGCTGTTTTTCCGGAATCGGGCGACAATATGGCCGAATCTCTGGCGGATACCTTTGTCCGCCCCGTTTACCCGACGACCCGGGGCCTGGGACAGAATTTTTTAAGATCGCTGGTTGACAGGGCGCTGGAGCTCTGCCTTCCGGAAATCGAAGAAATTCTGAGTCCGGAGATAAGACGGCGCTATAAATTAGCCGACCGGCTTTGGGCTTTTAAAAAAATTCATCATCCCGATCAATTATCCGAATACAAGCTGGCCCGAAAGCGCCTGGCCTTTGATGAGCTCTTGCTGCTGCAGCTGTCGATGCGTCTGGCGAAGGCGGACAATGTCCGGCGCCGGGCCCGGCCCCTGAACTTAAAGGAAAATCCGGATGCGGCAGCGGCTCTTAAAAAGAAAATCGAAACGCTGCCCTTCGAGCTGACCTCGGATCAGAAAAAAGCACTGGGCGACATCCTGCGTGACCTGAGCCGGCCTTATGCCATGAACCGCCTGCTGCAGGGCGACGTCGGTTCGGGCAAAACCATTGTGGCTTTTCTGGCTATGCACTGCGCGGTGCTCTGCGGCTATCAGGCGGTGATGATGGCGCCGACCGCTATCCTGGCCGAGCAGCATGCCGCAAGCTTCAGGCGTTTCTTCCCGGAGCTGCCCGAGGAAGCCTTTGTCTGCCTGACCGGCAAGCAGACGAAAGCGGAAAAAAACAAGATTTACAAAGGCATCGCGTCCGGAAAGATCCGTTATATAGTCGGGACCCATGCCCTGATTCAAAAAGGCGTGCATTTTCACAAGCTGGCGCTGGCGGTCACGGACGAGCAGCATCGCTTCGGGGTCAAGCAGCGCCTGAAACTCAGCAGCGCGGACGAGGCGCATATCCTCGTCATGTCCGCAACGCCCATCCCGCGCTCTTTGGCGCTTATCCTTTACGGGGATCTGGATGTATCCTTAATCAGCGAAAAACCGCCCGGCCGGCTGCCGACGGCGACTTATACGGCCCGGACGAAAGACAATCCAAGGCTTCTGGCCCTTATCCGCCGGGAGAAAGCAAGAGGCGGACAAACGTATGTGGTCTGCCCGATGGTCGAAGAGAATGAGGACAATGACCTGGCTTCGGCAGAAGAGGTGTATAAAAAACTCAGCCGGGCCCTCCCGGAGCTGAAGGTCGGCCTGGTGCACGGGCGCCTTAAGGAAAAGCAAGAGGTCATGGAGGCGTTTCAGAAAGGCGCGATCGATGTCCTCGTTGCTACGACCGTGATTGAAGTCGGGGTGGATAATCCCCGGGCGAATTTTATGATTATTTTAAATGCCGAGCGCTTCGGCTTAGCCCAGCTGCATCAGCTGCGCGGGCGGATCGGACGCGGCAGAAACGAAGCACTCTGCGTGCTGCACTCGGACACGGGCCCAGGACAGGCCCGCGAAAGACTGGTGACCTTGTGCAAGAGCGAGGACGGCTTTGAGATTGCGGAAGCCGATCTGAAGCTGCGCGGCCCCGGCGACTTTTTCGGGACCAGGCAGCACGGCCTGCCGTCTTTCCGCCTGGCGAATCTCTATGAGGATCAGGAACTGATGGCTGCTTCGGCGGAGGCCTGTGATGCCATCCTGGCGGAGGATCCGAAGCTCGAAGCGCAGGCACAGCGTCCCCTGAAGGAAGCGGTGCTGCGTTTTATGAGAAGAAGTGAAGAAACGGCATGAGGCCGATGAGAGGAGAAAGAGAATGCCGCGTGTAATAGCGGGAGAAGCGAAAGGACTGCGTTTAAAGACGCCTGCGGGGAAGGGGACCAGGCCTACGGCCGACCGTACGAAGGAAGCCTTGTTTTCGTCCATCGGTGCATTTTTGCCGGAGGCGAAGGTCCTGGATCTTTACGCCGGTTCCGGCCAGCTGGGGATAGAAGCCTTAAGCCGCGGGGCAGCGGAAGCGGTTTTTGTCGAACAGAGCCGCAAAGCGGCCGCCGCGATCGCTTATAATCTCGAGAAAGCAGGTTTTGAGGAACGCGCCGGGCTTCTTCATCTGGACGTAAAAAAAGCTTTGAATCTTTTATCTTCGGAAGGTGAATCTTTTGACCTGATTTTTGCCGATCCCCCGTACCGGGAAGCCGGGCAGGCAGTCAAAATGATCGAAGAGGCCGCGGCTTCCGGGCTCTTAAAAGAAAGAGGGCTTTTGCTCTTTGAAGCGCCCTCCTCCGAGCCTTTCCCGGAACCGGCAAACGGCGGGCTGATCCTCCTGCAGAAGAAAGTTTACGGCGCAGCGGAGCTGGGCTTTTTCTGCCGGAAAAATTAAAAAGCGCTCTTTGTGACGAATGGGCCCCGGGCCTGCTTTTTATTGTGCTAAAATGCGTATTCATGCTATCATTTTAGAATAAGCCGCTGAGAGATTTGATATCGGGAGGATTGCCTTATCGACTGCAGAGAATTTGTGTACCCGGGGTCCTTTGACCCCTTTACGAACGGCCATTTAGACATCGCTGCCAGGGCTGCTGCTTTATGCGCAAAGCTGCATGTCGTCATCCTGGTCAATCCGTCTAAACATCCCGCGTTTACGGTGGAAGAGCGGCTTCACATGGCCGAACGCTGCCTGGCGGATTGGGAGAATATAACGGTGAGTGCCCATCACGGGCTCTTGGTCGATTATATGCGGGACCGGGATCTTCGCGTGGTGGTCCGCGGCCTGCGTTCGGAGTCGGATTTCCGCTTTGAAACGGAAATGGCGGCAACGAACCGGCTGATGTATCCGGAATATGAAACGATTTTGCTGCCGTCCAAAACGGACTATTCCTTTACCAGTTCAAGTATCGTCCGCGAGGTGGCCTCTTACGGAGGCGATATCTCCCGCATGGTACCCGCGGTAATCGCGGACACGGTGATGGCGCATTTTAAGCAAAGCGATTGAGGTCGCTTAATACAAGACAAGCACAGGAGTGAACTATGGCGGAATTCAATGAAAATCAAGAACGGCCGAGAAACAGCGGCGGAGAAGGTCAGGATCTTCTGAAAGATTCCTATGAAGTCTTAGATCGTCTGGAACGGATGGTTCTGCAGGCCAAGTCCATGCCCTTTTCGGCAAACTGCATCTTGGATCGTGAAGAGGTGCTGGTATTGATCGGACTCTTGCGCGACGGCCTGCCGGTGGAACTGAAGCAGGCCAAGTGGCTGCTGGATCAGAGCCATGAACTGCTGGACACGGCCAGAGCACAGGCCAGGGATATCGTCGACGATGCCAGGGATCATGTGGCCCATCTCATTGATGAGCATGAAATTACCCAGCAGGCCAGAAATTATGCTCAGGATACCGTCAATGAGGCCAATGAAGAGGCCCTGCGCATCCGCGAAGGGGCGCTGGAATATACCGAAAACAGGCTGACGCAGGTGGAAGACCAGCTGACGGAAATTCTGGTGACGGTCCGCAAGCATAAGAAGGATCTCCAGGGCTAGGGCTGAAAGGCTTGATATGGCAGAAGAAAAATCAGATCCGAGAACTCTCGGCAATCCGGGAGAGCTCGATAAAAAGGTGAATAATCAGGTCTCCGGCAAGGGAGAAAACGATCGGAAACGGGCGGATACGGGTTCGGAAAAGGAACCCGTCACGCCGTCTTTTCTTTTAGAGGAAAAGGGTGAAGCGGAGAGCAGGACAAGGTCCGGCGCCGGGAAAGAGAGTGAGCAGATGAGCTACCGGGATTACGAAAAAGAACAGGCAGAAGAGCGGAGCGGCAGCACCGTGCCGGACGACGCGGAAAATTACGCGCCTTCATCAGCCGGGGCCGAAGCGGCAAGCGAAACGGCCGTCCGGAAGACAGAAGAGCCCGTGCAAAATGACAGGGATGCGGGCAAGACAGCGCGGCCGAAGACAAAGAAGAAAAAGGACAGCCGGGCCAAAGACTCACTGCGTTCGGCCGGTCACTCCATCAGCCGGGCCTGGCGGGTCGCGGGCATTGTCCTGGCCTGTGTGATTTTAGTGCTCGCCGTGATCGGCGTCATCGGCATTGTGGATTTCGTTAAGAAAGCCAAAGGCGACATGGATACTCCGCAGGAGGCCGGCAAGACCTTGGTGCGGGTGCTGAAGGAAGATGACTTTGCGGCCTATCAGGCGCTTTTGGCCGATGAGAATACGGGAGCGAATGACAAGGCCTTGTTTGAGAGCCTTCAAAGCAGTCTGGATAATGAGAAAGAAACCATTGTGTCCAATTTTATCCTGATCCGTCTGGAAAACGGCAAGCAGTTCCTCTGCTCGATTTTCTTTGACGAGGACAAGGGGGAATATGTCATCCGCTCGGTACAGGAAGTGCCCTTGGCCATGCAGAATATCTTCGTTGCGAAGTAATCGCCGGGAAATCGCCGAGTACCGGGAAATCGCCGAGCAAAAGAGATAGAAGCAAAGTCAAAAAAGAAACAAGTGAACAGAGCAAAGAGAGAAGCGCTTCGCAAGAAGCGTTTCCTGTTTAATTTTAGAATAGAGGCAGCAACATGGCAGAGAGAATGAAAGTCTGTGTACTCTTCGGCGGCGTCTCCACCGAACATCTGGTGTCGTGCCGTTCGGCGTACAACATAATTAAATCACTGCGGGAAGAAGGCCACGAGGTTTTCCCGGTCGGCATTACAGAAGAAGGGGAGTGGCTGCGT
>CALLQJ010000085.1 GCA_938014865.1 uncultured Fastidiosipila sp. | reverse complement strand
GCCGTCCCCTTTCGGACAGCCGCCCTGCACCACGAAGCCGGGAACAATCCGGTGAAAGCTTAAGCCGTCATAAAAACCGCTCTCCACCAGCTTTTGAAAATTTTCTACCGTAATCGGCGCTTCCTCAGGTTCCAGCCGGATAATAATGGCCTTGTCCTGATCGCTCACAATCTTCACGTAATTCGTAATCTCATCACTGTCTTCAAAGGCCGTACTGTCTTCTTTTGAACAGGCCCCGAGTCCGAAAATCAGGCTGAAGCTTAAGATAGCGACGAGAAGATTTCTCCTCTTTAATTTTTCCATTTGTCTACTCCTTTTCCTCCGGCCAGAAGCCTTCCAGCGTCGCAAAATAATCCGCAGGCGTCTCCGCCCGTCTGATCTTTTTAAACGACCCGTCTTCTTCCAGCAGCACTTCCGCCGAACGCAGTTTGCCGTTATAGTTATAGCCCATCGAAAAGCCGTGCGCGCCGGTATCGTGAATGTACAAAAGATCCCCGATATCGGTTTCCGGCAGCAGCCGGTCTTTGGCAAACTTATCGCTGTTTTCACATAAACCGCCCGTGACATCATAGAGGGTATCCGCGGGCGCCTCTTCTTTCCCCAGAACCGTAATGTGATGATAGGCATCATAAATCGCCGGCCGCATCAGGTTGGCGGCACAAGCGTCGGTACCCAAAAAGTTCTTATACGTTTTTTTATGGTGCAGGCAGCGCGTGATCAGTGCGCCCGAAGGGGCTAAAAGATAGCGTCCGAGCTCGGTGAAAATTCTGACATCTCCCAGGCCCGCCGGCTCTAAAATCTCTTCAAAAGCCTCTTTCACGCCCTGCCCGACGGCCGCAATATCCACCGCTTCTTCTTCCGGCCGGTACGGGATCCCGATCCCCCCGGAAAGATTCACAAAGTCGATCGGCATGCCGGTCTCTTCATGCAGTGCCCGGGCCAGCGTAAAGAGCGTGCGCGCCAATTGCGGGTAGTAATCATTTCCGATGGCATTGCTGACCAGAAACGCATGAATACCGATGCGCCGGGCCCCATGTTTCCGGGCCAGCCGGCAGGCTTCGCGGATCTGCCGGTCCGTCATCCCGTACTTGGCCTCCCCCGGATTGTCCATAATGCCGTTAGCCACTTCATAGACGCCGCCCGGATTGTAGCGGAACGAAATCAATTCCGGAAAATGATCTGCGCAGGTTTCCAGATAAAACGGCAGATGCGAGAGATCGTCAAAATTAATCAGCGCCGATAATTTCCGGGCCAGGCGAAAATCCTCTGCCGGGGTATCATTCGACGAGAACATAATTTCTTCGCCGG
>CALLQJ010000084.1 GCA_938014865.1 uncultured Fastidiosipila sp. | reverse complement strand
CGGGGGCGCGAGCAAAAAGACCTTTGATATGATGCAGGATTTAAAAAAGAAGGTCCGGAACTGGCGCAGCGAAAGCGAGCTGCGGGCCTATCTGACGGCTTTGGTCGAGAAAAAAGCCTACGACAAAAAAGGCTTGATCTACGGAATCGGCCATGCGGTTTATACACTTTCCGATCCCCGGACACGGCTCCTCAGGGACTATGCACGGGGGCTGGCGTATGAGGCGGAGCGGGAAGAAGAGTATGAACTTTATCTTTCCGTGGAGCGTCTGGCCCCGCAGGTTCTGCGCGAGGTGAAAAAACAAGACAAGCCGATCTGCGCAAATGTTGATTTTTATACCGGCTTTATTTACGATCTGCTGAACATTCCGGTTGATTTGTTTACGCCGATCTTTGCCGCATCAAGAATTCCCGGCTGGTCGGCGCATCGTATGGAAGAGCTGATCAGCGGCGGGAGAATTGTCCGGCCCGGCTATAAAAACATTCAGAAAAGACGCGCGTATACCCCGATGACGGAGCGCAAAGGGATACGAGCGCTTTAGAAAAACTTCCGAAAATGTCCTGCAGCATCAGGCTGCCGGAACCCGAGCCCGGTCTTTTTTAACCGGGCTTTTATCATGAAAGGAAGTTTTCTGTTATTCTAATAAAGTATAACGACACGATCACTTCGTTCTGCCGGATCCGGCAGAACAGCTGGGAAAGGAAACTGTAAATATGTCATACTATGCCGACAGAAAATCCGAATGGGATTGTCTCGATCTGATTCGACAGCGCTGGTCGTCGCGCGCCTTTGATCAGGAACGTGAAGTCAGTGATGAGGATCTTTGCGCCATGCTGGAAGCGGCGGGGATGGCCCCGTCCTGCTTCAATGAGCAGCCCTGGCGCTTTGTCGCCGCCCGCAAAGGCAGCAAGGCGTTTGATGCTATCTGCGAGAGCATGATGCCGGGGAATCAGGAATGGGCGCCTCACAGTGATGTTTTGCTGGTGATGTGCTGCAAGCTGACCTTTACCTACAACGGACACCAGAATCGTTTTGCCCGCTTTGATCTCGGGACGGCCTGGGGCTATCTGACCTTAGAGGCGCAGTCACGGGGCATCCTCTGCCACGGCATGGGCGGTTTTAATCCGCAGGAGCTGCGCGAGAGCCTGGGCATTGATCCGGAGTTTGAAATTGTTGCGCTGGCAGCCGTCGGTTATTACGGCGATAAATCCTATTTGCCGGAAGGCGTTCAGAAACGCGAAGAACCGGCGCCGAGAAAAGCCATTAAAGAGATTATGCTTGAGCCGGAACTTTAAGAGTCTGCGGCTGCAGAATCCGAAAAAGGAGTACAGATAAACG
>CALLQJ010000083.1 GCA_938014865.1 uncultured Fastidiosipila sp. | reverse complement strand
GCCGGCTTGAAGAGAAAAGCCGCCTCGCATAAGCGGCCCGGAGGCGGCGGTCCGCCGCGATGTGCCGCGTTTCTTTGCGCCGCCCGAAATCCTCGGCCATCTCATTTAAAACCTCCGCCAAAAACCCTAAGGCCTCCGGGGGAAACGCCAAGGGCAGAATAAAGACCAGGCGGCATAAATCGGCCATTTCGGGCACCAGGCCGCGCGCCGTAAGATAGGCCTCGGCTTCAAATCCTGTCGCAATTGCTGCCGTATTAATCACCAGACGCAGCGGGTCGCCGTGATAATCTTCCTGCCGGATATTTAAGCCGTAAAGCTCCGAAAGCCCGGATGAAAATCTCTCCAGCGCCTTTTTCAGCCCGGCAGCCTGCCGGGCGCCGGCATATTCGGCATAGGCCCTCGCATAATCGCCCGAGGCCGCAATTAAAAGCGAAGGACTGCTGCTGCCCCAAAAATCCGCGGCCCGGCGCAGCGGCGCAACAGCTTCTTTTTCTTTTGTCAAAAGCAAGGCCGCCCCGGTCAGCGCGGGCAAGGTTTTATGCAGGCTCATCACCGCGGCCGTCACGGGAAACACAGGGTAATCTTCCGTCCCCCGAGCCTTCCGGCAGGCCTTGAGATGCGCCCCGTGCGCCGCATCCAGCAAAAAGGGAATCTCATAGGCTTCGAGCACCTCGGCCAGCCCCCTTATATCGGCGAGCTGTCCGTAATAATCCGGCGAGGTGCAGAGAAAGGCCGAAAAATCCTGATCCTTCTCCAGAAAAGCTTGAAGCGTCTTCGGCCCGGCGCTCTGCGGCAGCGGATAGCGCAGGCTCTCCGCCTCTTCCGGATCTGCCGTTCCGGGCGGCAGCGTCACCAGCTCCAGCTCTAAAAAAGCCGCAGCCTGCCGGACCGCCTTATGTGTCGCCCCGCTCAGCAGGACCCTCCCGCCGCGGCCGGCGTAGTGCAGGAGCATGGCCTGCAGCCCCTGCGTTGACCCTTGAGCCAGGAGAAGCGCCCCGCCCGCTCCCCAATAGGAAGCGGCCGCCGCTTCGGCCGCCAGGACGGCGCCGCCTTCGGCCGGGGCCAGAAGATTATCCGTGAGAGCGGTTTCCGTTGTATCCCAGCTGATCGCTTCCCGGCAAAATGAGGGCGGAAAGGCAGAAGCGGCCAGATGGCCGGGCATATGCAGGCTCAGACGCTCGGAAAGCCTCGTCCGGCGCAGCATCTGCGCCAGCGGGGCTTTCGTCAGTATCTCTTCTTTTGCGGCCTCGCTCGGGAGGCCTTTGTCGTATTCAGAATAAATGCTCATCGGCAATTAAGATAATTGTAAATTGGAAATTTCGGCAATTTCTATTTGTATTTCTTTTTCAATCTGGGCGTTTTCGACGCGGATGTCCTCCGCGGTTTCCACCTTCGCCAGTTTTTCGGGATCCGGAGCGGGTACAGCGCGTTTGCCCGGCTTGCGGCCGCCTTTTTGTACGCGTTTAGGCGTATTGCTGCGGGGCTGTTTTTTATTGTTTTTGCTGCGCCCGGCATTCTGCTTCTGCTCGGCAGAGGCTTTTTTATTCTCCTCGGGGCGGCCCTTCTGCGGCCGGCGTGCATTATTCTTTTTGCCGCCCTGCTGAGCCCGCTGCTTGCGGCTCGGACGGGGTGTGGCCTGCGGCTTGCGGCCGTTTTTATTTTGTCCGCCGCGCTCATTTTTCGGCTGCTGCTGCCCGCCTTGCTGCTTCTTCCGCTTCTGCGGGGGCCGGGCCCGCGGGGCCCTCGGCGTGACTTTATCGCGGTCATTGCGGCGGGATTTATTATTGCGCCGGCGGGGCGGACGCTTGCCGCCCTGCCCTTTATTCCGGGCCGGATTCTGCTGATTGTTCGGATTCGTGTCCTTCGTCTGCTTCTCGCTCATCTTGTTCCTTTCACTTCGTATCGCGCGTTTCCGCAAGACTTTCGCTGCTGCGCGCTTCTTCGCGCTCAGCCGCACGGTTCAAAAGATTCATCGCCTCTTCTTCAAGGCCGAAGCGCTCGCCTGCTTTGCGCAGTTCTTTTTGAGAATACGTGACGCTCCGCATGCTGTTTCGGATCAGATTTTCGTCCAGATCAAAGCGATCGGTTAAAATCGTAACTTCGTAGGCAAAGGCCGGAATTCCGCCTTTTGCTTCGCTTGTATCGGAGGCCTTGCTCGTGCGGCTCGTCTCGCTGCTGCTTGCTTCTGTCTGTCCCGAAACGCTCGTCGTCGGACGCGGCGTCGGACTCGGCGTCGGGGTCGGGCTCGGCGCGGTCAGCCAGGCGGCACTCATGCCGATCTCCGGGAGATTGTCCTCGGGCACGCTGCCCGGGAAAGAAATAAAGGTATATGCTTCGACGCCTTCCACCGGATCGTCGGCGAAATGCCGGCCTAAATCCTGTACGGCGCTGACAAAGCCCGCCGCATCGTCTATCGTCCGCGGGAGCAGGATATCCACCGCCGCGGGATAGAGCCCGCTTTCCGGGTCGCGGTTGAAATCGCCAATGATGATCATTTCCAGGTCGTAGCCTTCGATTTTGCCGGAGACTTCCTGCATCCTTTTTTCAAAGATTTCGCTGTAATGTTTCAGGCTGCGGGATTCGTAAAGATCATCCCGGACTTCCGCCTCTTTGCCGATATCCCGGAAGATGCTGACATTGAAGTCAAGCCCCTCATGTTCGGCGCGGGCCTTGCCTTTGGCGCCGGGCGGAATGACCGTCAATGAGACGTCGCGCACGCTGAAGCTGTCCGTCGGATAACGGACGCTTAATGCATCCTGCATTTTATTCTCCAGCTTCTTGCCGGCATACGCACGGCCGGCAAATAATGCCAGAAGAAATACTAAAAAGATTATGATCCGAGTTCGTTTTTTCACTCGCGACCTCCTCATTCTGCCTCTAATTCTTGTATTTTAGCATGAGAAGCGCGAAAACTAAACAAGAAGGGCCCGGGAGAGGGCTTTTGGCCGGCAGAAGGGGCCGCGGGGGAGCCGGGCTTTTTTTAAAAAAATGGATTTATCTTTGAATTTATGCTACAGTACGAACACATATCACTTCTTACCCGAGGCTGTGCGGGCCCTGTGCGATACGGCCCGTGAACCTTGTCAGGTCCGGAAGGAAGCAGCAATAAGCGGCAAACCGTATGTGCTGCAGACTCACCTGTACAGCGTCGGATAAGAGGTGATATTTTTATATAATAGTATTATTACAGGCAGCAAGGAGCAGGGCAGGCGGTTTTTGCGAGGCGTCTGCTTTCAGCGGAAGGCCGCGGGGCGGCCGAAGGAGGCCTTGATGGGACAGAAAGTTTTGTATCGTGAGTGGCGGCCGATGACCTTTGATGAGGTGGTGGGGCAGACGCATATTGTCAACGCTTTGCGCTATGCGGTGAAAAGCGGCGAGCTGGCCCACGCCTATCTTTTTGTCGGCACCCGCGGAACGGGCAAGACCTCATTGGCGAAAATTTTTGCCCGGGCCGTCAACTGCCTCCATCCGACCCCGGAAGGCAACCCCTGCAATGAATGTGAAATCTGCAAAGGCATCCTGGACGGCAGCCTGCTGGACGTCGTGGAAATGGACGCGGCTTCGCATAACAGCGTGGACAATATCCGCAAGATTACCGACGAAGTTTTATTTCTGCCGACGCTGGCCAAATATAAAGTCTACATCATTGACGAAGTGCATATGCTCTCGACGCAGGCCTTTAATGCACTGCTGAAAACGCTGGAGGAACCGCCGGCCCACGTTATTTTCATTATGGCGACAACCGATCCGCAGAGGATCCTGCCGACGATCCTCTCCCGCTGCCAGCGCTATGATTTTAAACGCATCCCCGCCCGCGACATGGCCGAGCGCCTGGCCTTGATTGCGTCGAAACACGATATCCCGATTGATGAAAGCGGCATCCGGACCATTGTGAGCCGATCCGAGGGGGCTTTGCGCGATGCAATTTCTCTGCTGGATCAGTCCCGCTCGGTCTTTTCCGGGAAGATCGGACGCGAAGAAATCCTGGCCATGACCGGGGTGGTCAACGATGAACTTCTGGAAGAGATTGTTTTATCCCTGGTGAGCGGCGACGCGGACCGCCTGCTGACGGCCATCGACCATCTGGTGATGGAAGGCGGCGACCTGCAGCGCTTTGTGACGTCTCTGACGAAGTATTTCCGTGACCTTCTGGTCTGCAAGACCAGCCGCCGGCCGGAAGAGCTGCTGCAGCTGCCGCAGCATACCTTAAATACCCTGCAGCGCCTGGCGCCGCAGTACAGTCAGGAAGACGTCATCCGGCAGATTTCGCATCTGACGCGCCTGCAGAAGGAAATGAAGGAAGCGGCCGACCCGCGCATCACGCTGGAAGTCGGTCTCATTCAGATGCTAGACCGTCTGAAAATCCGGAGCCGGGACGCCCTGGCCGCCGAAGAAGCCGCCCGGCACGAGGCAGCTTCCCGCAGCGAAGACGAAAGGAAGGCGGCCCCGGAGCGTACGGCTTCTGAGGCTGAAGAAAGGGATGCGGAAGATATCCCTGCCGAGGACGCGGCCGAGGCAGAGGCGGAGGAAGAAGAGGAAGACGACGACGATCTCATCACCCGGGCGATGGAAGATTATGCCGCGCAGGAAGAAGAAGAGCGCCGCGCAGCCCGCGACAGGAAAAGGCCGGAAGACGAGTCGGAGGAGGACGGCGCTTCCGATAGCGAGGACGAGGCCGACGACGAGGGGCTGACGGATTTAGAAGCCAAGCTCGATGCCATCGACCGCTTCATCATCGGCGAAGACGATGAGGCACCCGCAGAAAGCGAAGCGGAGGAAGCGGCCGGCCAAAGGCCGGAAGCCCCGGACGAGCGATCGGCTGCGGAAGATTCCGCTGAAGACGAGGCGGACAAGGCCGCAGCGCCCTTCGAAAAAGACAGTCCCGAGGAATTTTCCGGACTTGTATTGGATTTCGGACGCGAGGACACGCCGGAGGAAGACGAAGCGAAGGCCGAGGCGCCCGCCGCGGAAGCGGAGAAAGGGCCGGACGCTGAAGCGGAGGCGGCCCAAAGTCCGGAGCGCGCGGAGGCGGAAACGGAAACGGAAGCAGCAGAAGATTCTGCTCCGGCGGCAAAGGAGAAGGAAGAGCCGCTTCCCGAGGACTTGGATCCCGCCGAGCTTCGCGGAGCCTTTATCAGCAGGCTCCCGGAGCGTGAACCCCTGCTCGGGAATTTGCTGACCCCTTATCCATGCCGCTTTGAAGGCCGCAGCCTCATCTTTGAGGTGCCGGCAGAACGGCGGGCGATCTATGATAAAATCAAGGATAGAAAAAATCAGGCTTTGCTCGAACAAGTGTTTAATCAGGTAAAGCCTGCGGGTGAGTGGCATCTTTCCTGCCGTCTGGCCGGCGGAGAAGAGGACGAGGATCCGGACGATGACCCTTACGAATTGGAATGGATTAAGAAGATGAAGCGGACAGCCGAAGAGCTGGATATTCCGCTGAAGAGAGAGGAGTAAGTATGGCTAAAGGAAGAGGCAGAGGCGGTTTCCCCGGAGGAGGTTTCGGAGGCGGCAATATGAACCAGCTGATGAAACAGGCCCAGAAAATGCAAAAGGACATGCTCAAGGCACAGGAAGAAATCGCGGCCAGCGAGATCGAATATTCCGCCGGAGGCGGCATGGTGACCGTCAAGATGAACGGCGAGCACGAATTGCTCTCCCTGGAAATCGAGCCGGATGCGGTCGATCCCGACGATGTCGAAATGCTGCAGGATATGATTATTGCCGCCGTAAACGGGGCCAATGAAAAACTGGCGGAAGAAAGCGAGGCGAAAATGAGCCGCTTCTCCGGTCTGGCCGGAGGACTCGGATTCTGAGCCTATGGCACGTTATGCGTCAAGTATTTCCCGGCTGATTGCCCGCCTGGGCAGTCTCCCCGGCATCGGAGCAAAAACCGCCCAGCGTCTGGCCTTCTATATTCTGAATATGGACGATGCGGACGCGAGGGCTTTGGCTGAGGCGATTCTGGAGGCGAAGGAAAAGATTCACCTTTGCAAATACTGCTGCAATCTGACGGACCGCGAGGTCTGCGAAATCTGCAGCGACAAGCAGCGGGACCGCAGCATGATCTGCGTGGTCGAAAGTCCTTCGGATGTCGTCGCCATGGAAAGGACCCGTGAATATCAGGGGCTGTACCATGTGCTGCACGGCGCCATCTCCCCGATGGACAATATCGGTCCGGAAGATATTCATCTGCGTGAACTTCTGCAGCGTCTGGCGGCCGATGATGAGGTAAAGGAAATTATTTTAGCCAATAATGCAACCGTGGAAGGCGAGGCAACGGCCAATTATATCGCCCGGCTCGTCAAGCCGAGCGGCATCCGCTGTACCCGCATCGCCCACGGCATCCCCTTCGGTTCCAATCTGGAATATACCGATGAAGTGACCTTGGGCCGTGCGATTGAAGGCCGTATTGAACTTTGAATATTCAGACGCCAAAGGGCACGTGCCCGGAAGCATCTTGAAGATCCGCCCGAGAACGGGGCGGATTTTTTTCTGCCGGAAAAATTCTGAGCAAAAAGTTCTTCCGTTCAGGGCCTGACAGAGCTTTTAAGGCAAGAAAAAATCCTCCGCTGAGGAGGATCTGCGATTTGCCTGCGGGCTCCGGAAAATCCGGAGCAGGCGTCAGCGGACGTCTTTAAATACTTTTTCGTCGGCGCGGACCATGCCGAGTTCATCCCGGGCGATCCTTTCGATGTACTGAGGCTGACCGGCCATCGCCACCTGGCGGTCGAGACGTTCGGACTCCTCTTTGAGATTGTCCAGTTCTTCCTGCAGGACGCGGCCCTGGGCCAGCTTGAGGTCCCGCTGTTCATTCTGCTTCAGAAGGAGCGCGGTGGCCGCCGTGGCCAGCAAGACTAAAATCACCAGAATCAGAAGTCCCGTGACGCGCAGACTGAAGGCATCGCGCCATACAAATTTTCCCTGCTTATCCGGCATAAAAAGCTCCTTTCCCCTGCGGCCCCGGAAAAAGCGGGCCGTGCTTTTGTTTTATTCTAGCAAGCTTCCTGCGTAAAATAAAGCCTTTCTCAGGCTTCGTCCGCATCGGAAATTTCCGGAAGCTCCTCGCCTTCCCGGCCGCCGATGATGCGGTAAAGATCGGATACATCCGACTTTTTCACATGCTCACGGATCTCCAGCACTTCGACTTTGACGTTGCCGGAACCGAAGGCAATTTCGATGGTGTCCCCTACGGAGACCTCACTGGCCGGTTTGGCGATACGGCCGTTAAGCTTCACCCGCCCGTTGCTGCAAATCGTGTTGGCGACGGGCCGGCGTTTAATGATACGTGACACTTTTAAAAATTTATCAAGACGCATAGCGTGTTGGACTGCTCCTTCTTTTTCTTCTTTATTCTTTTATTCTCTGCCGTCATCGATCCACTTGATCTGCAGACGCGAAAAAGGGACCTCTTCCATGAATTGTTCGGCCGAAAAGACCGTCTGATGCCAGCAGGCAAATTCATGGGTGTTTTTCGACATCCACAAGGGGGCCGAAACGTTCAGATCATGGCATATTTTAATCAGGCAGTTTTCCAGACGCTTCGTGAAGCGCAGCTCTTCGTTATGATCTTCAGCCGTCAGCACCCGGTCTAACCGGGTATCCCGAAAAGTTTTGCCTTCAACCCGCATAGGAAAAATCAGTTCGTCAGACCGGCTATCGCCGCTCCGATCAGGTTGGCATTTTCCACCTTGAGGAATTCATTGTAATAGCCGTATTTATCGTTAATGAAATCCTTGACGTAATATTTGAGCTTGCTGCGGAAGAGCTTGGACTTGTAGAACGTCGAACCGTCCACGGTGATCGCCAGCGGCTTGGTCGGATTGCGGCCCGAATCCGTCTGGATATGGACGGCGCAAAAGGACATGGCCACGAGTTTGGCGGCCCGCTCGAAGATATTATCGATAATGAAATATAAATGTTCACGGTCGATGTCATTCGCGCAGCACTGGCTGAGCTCTCCGGGCCCGTAGGGGGCATAAAGGAAGTCATCCAACTGATAGCTTTCGAGCTCGTGGATGGTAGAGAAGTTCTCGGCAAAGAAGCCGGAGAACAAATCCGTATGTTCAATCGCTTCCCGGATCGTATAGAGTGCCTGCAGCCCCTGGTAGCGGCCCGAAATTAATTTTTCAAAGGCATAGGCGCCGGGCGCATTGGTCATGGCGTCGATCTCCCGGTCGATATCGCTGCGCGTGGCAATGCGGTAATCGCCGGATTCCATATTGATGATCATATTGCTGAAGGGATTGATCTTGCCTTTCAGCTTGGTGATATTCTGATTGTCTTCAAGATAGGCGCAGTTGGTGCCCGTTCCGAGAATAAAGCCGCAGTTGCTGTCGTATTCGCGTTTATTGCTCTTGGCATAACCGCCCAGCAGCGCCGCCACCGTGTCGTTTAAAAGGACGATGTGCACGTCTTCTTTGACGCCTTTATCTTCCCGGAGAACCTTCTTGAGGCTCGCGCCCACCAGTGAGCCGACGGCCTCGGGGCAGCGCACTTCCTTGCTGAAATTCAGGATCCTGCCGTCTTTATCCGGCTGGATCTCACAGGCATAAGAAAAGCAGAAGCCTATGGTCGTACTGTGTTCAAGATACGGCAGCACGGCATCGGCGATCGTATGGTAAAACTCTTTACCGCTGATCTCGCGCTCGGTTCCCGGCATCGGGAATTTTTTGAAATACTCGACCTTCGCATCATAATTGCGGTCAAAGGTGACCAGACAAATCCGGAAATTCGTCCCGCCGGCATCCATGACAATCACGGGTTCTCCGACCGGCACTTTCTTTCCGAGGGATAAATACGTCGGTATCATAGGCATCGCGTCGGGCAGCGGGACACCGGCCAGACCTTTCCGCATATGCTCCAGGAAACGTTCGAGTTCCTCCTCCATATCAACAGTCGCGGCCAAAAGCCCTCTGTCTTCCAAAAATGCATGAACTTTTGCTCTGCCCATCAGGATATTCCTCACTTTCAAGATAACGCTGCCTTAAGACAGGTTTAAGTTTTATTATACATGAGCAGAGGGCTTTGTTTAAAGATATAATCATAATAAAAGTGCGTACCCTTAAGCATTTTGCACAAAGAAAGCCGCTTTCCGGGGCGGGCGTCCGAAAAGCCGCGGGCCCTCATGCTCATGCTCCGCGGTTTGGGCGGGGCCGTCAAAATTAGAGTCGCCCGCCTTCCAGCGGTCATAGACTTCCGTTTCCTTCTCGCTGCGCGTGCTGCTGCATTACGAGCGAAGATATCGCCATCATCGCTTACAGCGCAGGTGCAACGGGCGAACCTCTTAAATTGTATAGTGAAATCAATGCTTCTAAGCACTTAATTTTCATCTATTCTGGTGGCTTACTAATATATTCTGTGATTTTTTAATTATTTTCATAGCATTAGACATGCAGATTTTTTCTGCCTCTTCTTCAGTAAAGTCCATCATCCCTAATAATTCAAAATACTTGTCATAGATATCTTCAGCTTTTAATAGTCTGTTATCTGGATAGTCTGCAGCAAATACTAATATATTTGTTCTGCCGGCTAAAGACTGAGCAATACCTTTTTGCAAACTAGGTTGATGACTTCCGGTAAGTATAAATCGTCCATTCTTACTTCTATCCTCATCAACCATAACCTGAATTGCTGACAAAATTTCAGGTGCTCTTTGAACCTCGTCTATGATTAGAGGTTCTTGATAACTTTCAAAAAAACCTCTGTAGTCTTCCTTTGCGAATATTCTATTTACAGGGTCTTCTAAATTGACATAACTATATTCCGGAAAACATTCCTTCACTAAAGTTGTCTTTCCCGACTGCCTAGGTCCAATGATGGTCACCACAGGTACTTGCTTAGACAAATCAACTGATTTTTCTTCTGATCATTTGAACCTCCTTTAATCAAAATTACATGATGTGAGGGCGTATAATTCAAGTTTAACTTGGCTTATACGCCCTTAATCAATAGTGAATCAAATTTTGTTTTTTTGTAAAGGACCTGAAACCCGGTATTCATCGTTACTATCTGCCGTTGTCATAATTATGACACAAGACCCTGCTGTGCGGTCTCAGCAAGTGCGCTTACTGTGCGGATTCCGTCGCGGCCCGGCAGCCGGCGGGCGATGCCGAACTTAAGGCGGACTCTGGTTTTCGGGGACGGAAGTCCCCTTTTAAAGTTATACTGAAGAAGCAGGATGCTTTGCTCTCGGAAGCGTTCGGAGCAAAAATGCGGTGAAACGAGAGACTGTCAAGGAGGCAAGAATGCGGGAATCTGAAAAATTAACAGTAGCGCTGGCCGGCTGCGGCCGGGTCGCCGCCAAACATGCCAAGGCCTTCCGGC
>CALLQJ010000082.1 GCA_938014865.1 uncultured Fastidiosipila sp. | reverse complement strand
CCGGCCGGCGTCAATATCCGCCGAAATCTCAAGCAGGCCTTCCCGGATTTTTTCCGCATCCTCCGCCGAAATAATGCCTTGTTTCTGCAGCATGGCGGCATGGGCCAGAGAGCCTTCAATATCCTGCGCGTACATCCGGCAGTCGAAGCGTATGGAAGAATTGTAGTCATTGACTTCTCGGGAGGTTTCTTTCTGAAAGCGTCCGCTCCATAATTTATCCGCCATAGTATCTCCTTTATTCTGCCGAGCCGGAATCGGCTGCTGCATTTTTCTGTTTCATGCCGGCATAAACTTTTGTCGGCAGCCCGAAGAGATTGATGAAGCCCTCGGCATCCTTTTGATCATAGACATTGTCTTCGCCGAAAGATGCAATCTCTTCATCGTAAAGCGAGGTCGGTGAACTGACGCCTGCGGGGAAAACATTGCCTTTGTAAAGCTTGACCTTTACCGTGCCGTTGACCGTTTTCTGCGTTTCGTCCACAAAAGCGGCCAAGGCCTCACGCAGGGGATGGAACCACTGCCCGTTATAGACCAGCTCCGCATAGCGCAGCGAAACATGATCTTTGAAGTGCATTGTGTCTTTTTCCAGGCAGAGCTGTTCGAGCCAGCGGTGTGCTTTGTAATAAACCGTGCCGCCCGGGGTTTCGTAGACCCCGCGGGACTTCATGCCGACCAGACGGTTTTCAATCAGGTCTTCAATCCCGACCCCGTTTTCGGCAGCCAGGCTGTTGAGATAGGTCAGCATCTCGAGATCGCCGGTCACGTTATCCACCTGTACGGGGATGCCTTCTTTAAACGTGATCGTCACATAGGTCGCTTTATCGGGCGCCTCTTCGGGGGTTTTCATCGTCTGCAGAAGTTTCGGGTAGTCGGCTTCATTGCCGGGATTTTCCAGATCCATGCCTTCATGGGAAAGATGCCAGATATTCCGGTCCCGCGAGTAGTTTTCTTCCTTGCTGACCGGAACGGGAATCCCTCTTGCTTCGGCATAGGCCAGTTCTTCTTCCCGGGAACGGATCTCCCATTCCCGCCAGGGGGCGATAATTTTCAGATCGGGGGCCAGTGCCTTAAAGGCTAATTCAAAGCGGACCTGGTCATTGCCCTTGCCGGTACAGCCGTGGCAGATGGCCATGCACTTTTCCTTGCGGGCAATTTCCACCAGCTTTTTGGCGATCAGGGGCCGGGCCGTTGAGGTCCCGAGCAGGTAGCTGCGTTCATAGACAGCCTGGGCCTTGAGCGTCGGGTAAATAAAATCCCGGATGTATTCTTCCGTGAGATCTTCCACGTAGCATTTTTCCGCGCCGCAGTTCAGTGCTTTCGCCGTCAGTTCGTCCGCATCGACGCCGACGCCGACATCGCCGCAGCAGGCAATGACGTCACAGTCATAATGTTCTTTCAGCCAGGGAATGATGACCGATGTGTCCAAACCGCCCGAATAGGCGAGCAATATTCTTTCTTTCGACATGATAACCTCCGTTTATGCATTTATAGCTTATAATTTACAAATAATATACAAGAATGCCGGGATAAGCAAGGCCAAAAATTGTTCGCGTTTCGGCCGCTGAAGATTCAATCTTTCTTCACGGAGCTATGGTATAATCTACTGCGATCTGATTCAAGGACAGAAAGCAAGGAATACTTAGAATAGTGGAGGTTTCAGGAAAAAAATGAACGAAAAAAAAGGTTCTATTCAGGTAAGTACGGAAAATATCTTCCCGGTGATTCGTCAGTGGCTTTATACGGACCGGGACATCTTTCTGCGCGAGCTGGTTTCAAATGCGGCGGACGCGATCACAAAGCTGGAACGCCTGCGCGGGATGGGCGAGTGGACGCCTCCCGAAGAGCCCTCCTACAGAATAGATATTATTTACGATTCCGAAGCAGACACGCTCAAGGTCTGCGATAACGGCATCGGGATGAGCGCCGAAGAGATTGATGAATACATTAATCAGATTGCCTATTCGGGCGCGATGGCTTTTGTACAGAAATACCAGGAAAAAGGCGATGCCTCCGA
>CALLQJ010000081.1 GCA_938014865.1 uncultured Fastidiosipila sp. | reverse complement strand
GGAAGGCTTTTTTGCGCCTGCCGCGCTCAAAAGCCTTCCGCAATTCCCGTCAAAAACCGGGCGGAAAAGAGCTCTTCTTTTCCGGCCGGAAACCTCTCCGTACTTTAATGGACTTTCTGCAGGATGCTGTTCTTCAGATCCCAGAGCGTCTGCGACAAGTCTACGTAATAGTCATGCGGGCTGTCCAGGCGTGTAACCGAAGGCCAGAGCGTCGCCATCTGCCGCGTTGAATACGAGCGCATCTCTTCAATATCCGGATTCTCGTAAACCAGTTCGCCCTTGCGGAAAATCGGCTGCAGCAGCGGCATGAGCTCATAATTTTCCACCGTCTGGCGTTTCCAGGTCGCCTCCGGATCAAAGAGTTCATAAGGTTCATTCGGGTCAATTTCTTCACCGTCCAAGGCAATCAGGTCGGCAATCGCCTTGCCGCTGGCCTTATCCAGGAAACGATACACCCATTTGCTGCCGGGGTTGGTAATTTTTTCGATCGTTTCAGAGACCTTCATGCGCGGAATCACGCTCCCGTCGTCCCGCTCGACGCCCGACAATTTATACACGCCGCCGAAAACCGGCTCGCTGCGCGAGGTGATCAGGCGCTCGCCGACGCCGAAAGAATCAATCCGCGCGCCCTGTACCAGCAGGTCTCTGATCTTATATTCATCTAATGCATCACTGATCGTGATCTTGCAGTCCTCGAGCCCCGCCTCATCTAACATGCGGCGGCTTTCCTGACTCAGATAAGTGATATCGCCGGAGTCAATACGAACGCCTTTCAGACGCTTGCCCATCGGCTCCAGGACTTCCTTCGCCACTTTGATGGCATTCGGGATGCCCGACTGCAGGACATTGTAAGTATCCACCAGCAAAACCGTATTGTCCGGATAGGTTTTGGCATAGGCGGCAAAAGCATCGTATTCATTGTCATAAAGCTGGACAAAGCTGTGGGCCATGGTGCCCGAGAGCGGAATATCAAACTGCTTGCCGCAGATCGTGCAGGACGTGCCGGCCGCACCGGCAATATACGCCGCCCGGGCGCCCAAGACGGAGGCGTCATAGCCCTGTGCTCTTCTCGCCCCGAACTCCATGACGGGTCTGCCTTCCGCTGCATGGACAATGCGCGAGGTTTTCGTCGCAATGAGACTTTGATGATTGATCGTCAGCAAGAGCATCGTTTCAATCATTTGTGCCTGAATAATCGGCCCTCTCACCTTGACGATCGGTTCGCCGCGGAAAATAGGCGTCCCCTCCGGGACCGCCCAAATATCACATTCGAAGGTCATATTCTTTAAATAGTCCAGGAAAGGCTCGGAAAAATCGCCCGTACTGCGCAGAAATTCCAGATCTTCATCGGAAAATCTGAGCGCCTGCAGGTACTGTATCACCTGCTCAAGGCCGGCCATAATGGCGTAGCCTCCGCCGTCCGGCACCTTTCTGAAGAACAGGTCAAAATATGCGATCTTGTCCTTCATTCCCCGGTCGAAGTAGGCCTGGGACATTGTCAGCTCATAGTAATCTGTGAGCATGGTCATGTTTGTCTGATCGTTCCATGTTTTCATTTTCTTTCCTCTTCTCTGCCTTTCAGAAATTGAGGCATATGCTCAGCTATATTATAGCACGCTCCGAAAGGGTTTTTGCGGTAAAAGACCTTATCCAGAAACAAGCCCTGCGGCCCTAAAGTCTTGCCGCCGAGGGTCCTGTCCCCTTTTTCCAGCATCTGCTGAAGATCCTGCTGCTCCAGCTTGCCCAGGCCGATGTACATCAGTGTGCCCGCTATGATGCGGACCATGTTATACAAAAATCCGTCTCCGGCAATCTGAATGCGGATCAGCCCGCCGCTTTCGCCGCTGATCTCCAGCTTATGAATATGACGAACCGTTATTTTGGACGTCGAACCGCTGGCCATAAAGCCACGGAAATCATGCCGGCCCACAAGCAGGGCCGCCGCTTCCCGCATGGCCGCCAGATCCAGAGGCCGGCCTTCCTGCTCGGTATAGCGATGCAGGAGGGCGGATTTCCGGCGGTGGTTCCAAATATAATAAGAATATTGTTTGCCGACCGGATCGAAGCGGGCGTGAAAATCCGGCGGCACTTCGGCTGCCGCCAAACAGGAAATATCCGGGGGCAGCAGGGAAGCGAGCGCCAGCGGGATGCGTTCCGTCGGCACTTTGCAGTCGGCATCAAAATGACTGACATGGCCTCTGGCATGCACGCCGGCATCGGTGCGGCTGCAGCCGTAAAGGTGAATTTTTGTCTTGATCATTTTGCTCAGGGCTTTTTCCGCGGTGCCCTGTACGGAGCGCGCGTTGTTCTGACGCTGCCAGCCGGCATAATCCGTCCCGTCATATTCAAGTAAAAGTGCATAGCGTTTACTGCTCACGGTCTGACCTTCTCACGTTTCTAGAGCCAAAACTGCAGAAATAACACGACAGCCAGAAGCAGC
This sequence comes from uncultured Fastidiosipila sp., assembly GCA_938014865.1. GTDB lineage: Bacteria > Bacillota > Clostridia > Saccharofermentanales > Fastidiosipilaceae > JAAYZH01. Next base: position 1,716 of record CALLQJ010000081.1, on the reverse strand, counting down.
AGACCGATAATCAAAAAGATGACGTCTTTTGCTTCCATCTTCAGGACATTCAGCTTCGTGCGTCCTTCACCGCCGCGGTAGCAGCGCGATTCCATCGCCACCGCCAGCTCTTCTGCTCGTTTGATGGCACTGACAAAGAGCGGGATCAAAATTGTGACCAGGCCTTTTATACGCTGCATAAAGCCGCCGGTATCGTAGTTCGCTCCCCGTGATGACTGCGCCTTGGTGATTTTGTCGGCCTCATCGGCCAAAGTGGGGATAAAACGCAAAGCAATGGAAATCATCATCGCCAGATCATGTACGGGCACATTCAAATGTTTTAAAGGACTGAGCAAAGACTCTACGGAATCGGCCAGGAGCAAGGATGTCGTCGTCAGCGTCATCAGAACCGAGGAGCCGATAATCAGCAAAATCAAACGCACCGCCATTAAAATACCGGTCGTAAGCCCTTCGGCCGTGATCGTCAGGGGCCCTATATGGTAGAGCACGCGTCCGGGAACCGAAAAAATATTCAAAATAAACGCAAAGAGAGTAATAAACAAAATCGGCTTGACGGTTTTCCATAAGGTCAGAAAATCAATGCGGGCGATCAGCACGATCGTGATTATCCCTGCCGCAAAAATGGCCAGCGGGAGGGGTTTGGTCAAAAAGAAGACCACAATCATCAGAAGCAGACTGTAGCCGAGCTTGACGCGCGGGTCGAGGCGGTGAATCAAAGAATCTCCGGGATAATAATTGCCGATGGTCATCTTGCTCACAGCCGATTCTCCCTTCTTTCGTCCCCCGTCCCGGCCGGCATCTCCGCTGCTGTTTTTGCATGTTCCGACGCCGTTAAAAGCAAAGATTTTGCCAAGGCTTCGGGGGTAAAAATCCGCGTCTCCGTTTCCGGATAAAGATCTTTAAAGGCCTCGGCCAGGCGCATGACGGCCGGCAGTTCCAGATCATTTTTCAGAATCATCTCACGCTCCGAAAAAATTTCGCGCACGGAAGCAATCCGCTGCAGGCGGCCCTGATTCATAATCAAAATCCGATCCGCCAGACGCGAGAGATCATCCATGCTGTGGGAGACGAGCAAAACAGTGACGCCCTCTTCCTGCAGCTCTAAAAGCGTCCGGAAAATTTCTTCACGCCCCTGCGGATCCAGACCGGCTGCCGGTTCATCTAAAATGAGCACCTCCGGCTCCATCGCCAGAATACCGGCAATCGCCACCCGGCGCATTTGTCCGCCGGAAAGCTCGAAAGGCGAACGTTCAACATCGATATGACTCAGCCCGGTCAGGCGCAGCGCCTTGAGGCAGCTGTCCCGGACTTTCTCTTCCGTAAAGCCGAGCCGCCTCGGGCCGAAGGCCACATCATCATAGATCGTTTCGGCAAACAGCTGCTGCTCCGGATACTGAAAGACCATGCCGACATGCCGGCGCAGCTCTTTAATATCCTTATTTTCCGCCGCATCCAGTCCCATAATCCGAACCGAACCGCTCTGCGGGCGCAGCAGTCCGTTTAAATGCTGAATCAAAGTGGACTTCCCGGAACCGGTATGTCCGGCAATGCCTAAAAACTCTCCGGGCCAGACTTTGAAACTCAGATCACTGATGGCCCGGACCTCATCCGGGCGGCGCTGATTATAAGCATAGCTGAGGTTTTTAACCTCGATAATCGGCTCGGCTTCATAATCCGGTGTAAAGGTTTTCTGCGGCACGTCAATGCTTTCGGCCG
>CALLQJ010000080.1 GCA_938014865.1 uncultured Fastidiosipila sp. | reverse complement strand
CAGGCCTGGGCCGTCTACGGTTCGGCTCTGGCCATGAAATATGCGGCAGATCCGTCGTACATCGATCTCTTTGATCACTTATTAAATTACTTCATCGAACATCTGGATGAGACATTAATACCGTACTGGGATCTTATTTTCACGGCCGAATCAAATGAGCCCTGGGATTCTTCCGCTTCGGCCATCGTGATCTGCGGTTTGCTCGAAATGGCAAAATATGTTCCGGAAGAAAAGGCGGCAGAATACAAAAAAATCGCCCGGATATTATTAAAGCCCTTGATCACGCGCTGTGCGGCACAGGATCCTGAAAAATCCAACGGACAGCTGATGCACGGTGTTTACGGAAAAAAGACACCCTATAACGACTGCATTGATCACGGCATCGATGAGTGCAACTTATGGGGCGACTATTTTTATGTAGAAGCGCTGACCCGCTTAGACGCCGATTGGGATCCTTATTGGTGACGAGGATCCCCAAGACGAAAAAAGGCGGAAAAGAAAGCAAAGGATAAGGCAAAATGAAGAGCATTTGTGTAATGTCTGATGAACACAGCTATCGCATGATGAGCTTTTTGAAGCAAAGCCCGTTTCCGCTTAAAACCCCCAATTTGGATCGGCTGGCCGCAAAAAGCATTGTTTTTTCGCATGCGTATACAAATTGTCCCGTCTGTGCTCCGGCACGCAGTGCTTTTTTCACCGGAAAATATGTGCATCGCCTGGGCACCTGGGATAATGCAACGCCCTATGACGGCCGGGTTCCCGGTTTGTCTCATATTTTTGCCGAAAATCAAAAGCATTTTGCGGTCTTCGGCAAAACGCATTTTCACTGCAAAGGGCATTATAATTTTGCGGCAGAAGGGCATGCCGGCTATATGCGTTCAGCCGATATCGGCTGTTTTTACAGGGATCAATGGGTCGAACGCATCGGTGCCAAAGACCGTTACCTTAATATTTCCATCCGGCCGGATGAGGAATTAAAACGTGATGATAAAGTACTGGCGGATGCCCTGGCGCATATTGCGGAATTAAAAGAAAAAGACGCAGAAGACTGGCATGTTTATATCGGCTTTTCGGATCCGCACTTTCCCTTTAGAGTGAAGCAGAAAAATTGGGACTATTACGATGAAAGAATAAAAACACTGCCGGCTGAGATGAAGGCCCCTTTTGCCTCATTAAATCCGAGCCTCGAGCAGCTGCGCACGTATTTTGCCTCTCGTGATCTGGAGGATGGGCTGCAAAGAAAATTATTAATCGGCTATTGCGCGGCCGTTACGGAACTTGATGAACGGATCGGCAGGCTTCTTGATTTTTTAGCAGAGGAAGGCTTGGATCAGCAGACCGCCTTGATTTATACAAGTGATCACGGCGAACAAATGGGCATCCACGGCGTCTGGTGGAAATGCACGATGTTTGAAGACTCCGCCCATATTCCGCTGATGCTCTGCCTGCCCGGAACAAAAGCCCGGGAAATTACCCATCCCGTATCGCTTGTTGATCTTTATCCGACCCTCTGCGCGCTGGCCGGGATACGCTATGATGCATCGGAGACCGACGGTGAGTCCCTGCTCGGCCTCGTCGAGGAGGGGGGAGAAGCTTATAAAAAAGATTATGCCTTCAGCGAATACCACTGTCACGGCCGAAAAGACGGGCTGTACATGATTCGTTGGAGAGATTTTAAATATATCTTTTATTGTGATCCGGAGAGCCGGAATCAGCTCTTTAATTTAAAAGATGATCCGGAAGAAAATCATAATTTGCTCTCCGAAGATCACAGAGAAAAGAATGAGGAGCTTCGGCAAGCCGAGTCAGAATGCAAAAAACGCCTCTATAAGGTCTGCGATCCTTATCAGGTTGATTTGAAAGCAAAAACATTCCAGGCAAAGGCTAAAAAGGCTTTGGGACTCAGAGAGTACACGGAAGCGAAAGCCGATACGGTGGTCCATCCGGAATTTTGATCCTGAACAAGGCCTTCCTGATCAAGCATCCCCGTCTTTTTCGCGCACATCGCCGTCCGCAATCTCAATGATGCGGTCACAATATTTGAGCATGCGCTCATCATGGGTCACCATGACGACGGAGGTCCCGTCTTCGCGCGAGATCGCCCTTAAGACTTCGACAATTTTTACCGTGCTTTTGCTATCAAGACTCGCGCTCGCTTCGTCCGCGAGGAGCAGACGCGGTTTCAGCAAAATAGCCAGGCCGATCGCAGCCCGCTGCCTTTCGCCGTTAAAGGACCGGAAAATAAGACAAGATTCTTGCCGTGTTACAATGTCATAAAAGAAGAGGAGAGGCAATCATGAAACACGCTCGATGGATCATGCTGCTGCTTATGCTGACAGGCGGTATAGCGACGGGTGTTCACCTCTTTATTTTTGATGGTATTACTAATCCGACCCCGCTTCTTACATCATTTGTAGCTATGAGCGGAATAGGGATAGCGGGCAATGCACTGCTTGCGCTGCTCAGTCTTCTCTTGACATCAAACACAGGCATTCCGCATGCATCGTCCCGGGAAACATATCAAAGGTCTCAAAGCTTTCCAAACAAAAGCCTTTCTCCGTCATCAAACGCAGGTCACGGGCCAGTGTCGCCGGATCACAAGAAACATAAATCCAGCGTTTCGCCCCGGTCGAAGCAAGATCCCGGATCAAGCGTTCCGTAAGTCCTGCGCGGGGAGGATCCGTCAAAATAATATCCGGAGCAAAGCCCGAGTCCAGGAGTTCTGCCGCTTTTTTTGAGGCATCTCCTCGGTAAAACCGCATGCGCTCCGAAACGCCGTTGGCCTCGGCCTGCATGCTCCCGAACTTCACGGTGCCAGGATGAATTTCAATCACGCGCACATTTAAACCGGCCAGGGCAAAGTTCAGGCCCAGGCTGCCGGTCCCGCCGTAGATATCCCAGATTTCCTGACCGGGCCGAGCCTTGCTCCGGGCAAAGACCGTCTCCGCCAGCCTTTCTGCCTGCCGGCTGTTGACTTGAAAAAAGCCCTGCTGCTGGATAAAAAATTCTTTTCCCCCGATGCTTTCATGAAGATAATTTCGGCCGCTCAAAATCACTTCTTCCGTCTTGGCTTTTCTGCGGCGGGAAACTTCCTGCAATACAGCAGAAAGTCCCGCAATCCGGTAAGCTGCGATGACAGGTTTCAGCGCATCAAGCCAGCGCAGCCAAAGCGCTCTTTGCTTTTGCTGCTGCTTCATAAATCGATCACGCCGGAAAAACAAAGTGATCAGAACTTCCTTGTTTTCTTCGCTGTGCCGGACCTGAAGAGCATCGGGCAGCAGTGTTTCCGCGGCCTGCTTTTGACAGAACGCTTGAAAATGCCGCCTGACTTTATCAGCCGGAGGAGCGGCCAGCAGACAGGGAAGCGCTCCGATATTAAGAAGATCATGACTTCCTCGGGTCAGAAATCCGCAGAGAACGCGCCCGTTTTTACGCTTCACATGCCAGCGGATATTATTGCGGTAGTGAAAAATCTCAGGCGATGCATAGGCTTTGCCGTCGGGTGATCGATCCGCGCGCTTGACGCTTTCTTCAGAGAATCCGCCGATCCGGATCAGCTTGTCGCGGACCTGACGGTGCTTAAGTTCAAGCGCGGCCTCATACTGCATGTGCTGCAGACTGCAGCCGCCGCAGCGGCCGAAGAGCGGGCAGGGGGGATCTTGCCGGAAGGGCGCATCGTTAAGCCGCTTAAGAGGCCGGCATCTGTTTTTTCCGGCGGCAGCGGCCTCGATTATTTCGCCCGGCAGGGCATCTTCGCAAAACCATATTTTGCCTTCTTCATCCGGGCCGATCCCCGACCCGTCTTCAGCTATGTCACGAATTTTGATACGCATAATATTCCGGCCCTTCTTCTTCTTGCTTGTCGTTTAAAAAAAGCTCTTATCACAGTGTACATCACAGCGCTTTTGCCCGGGATTCCGGCTCCGGGGCTGCTTAAAAGCAGCAAGATAATTTGAAGCAGACGCTGTGTTATAATCGCAGATAAAAGACGGGAGGATAAAGGATGGACGTAGTCTCAATACGACCGAGAAGTTACTGCCGCGGTGTGCTGCTGGCCATCCGCAAGGCGCTTGCCGTCAAAGCGGAGCATCCCGATGAGAATGTCTCCGTACTGGGCCTTTTGGTGCATAACAAATGGGTGGTCCGGGCCTTGGAAGAAAAAGGCATCAAGACCATATCGGAACCCGGCTTGAATCGTTTAGAGCTTTTGGATCTGGTGCCGCAAGGATATGTTATTTTTTCCGCGCACGGTGTCTCCGATGCCGTAAGGGAGAAAGCAAAGCGTTTAGGCCTTAAGATTGCAGATGCCACCTGTCCGGAAGTCCGTTCAACGCAGGAATTGGTCGAGCAGAAGCTGGCCGAAGGCTATCACGTCTTTTATATCGGCAAAGCCGGCCATCCCGAAGCCTTGGCCGTCACCTCGGGCAAGGCAAACCTGAGCCTCATCACGTCAGAAGAGGATATTCCGAAAAGACTAAAAGCAGAAAAAATTTTTGTAACCAATCAGACCACGCTCTCCGTGCGCGATTTGGCGGATGTTTTTCAGGCCATTACTAAGCTTTATCCGCACGCCGAATTTGCCAATGAAATTTGTTCGGCGACGAGAAAACGTCAGGAAGCCGTCGAAAAAGCCGGGGACCTGGATTTGCTTTTAGTCGTAGGCGATCCGCAGTCCAATAATACCGCGATGCTCGCGGAAATTGCGAAAGCATCGGGGGCGGCTTCGGTCAAACGCATTGAAAGTGCGGAGGACTTGGATTTAGCCTGGTTCAGGCCGGATATAAAAGTAGGGGTGACAGCCGGTGCATCGACCCCGGCTTACTTATACCGGCAGGTGGAAGATTATCTCAGAACGCTGGATTTTGACGATCCCGCTCCTTTGCCCGAAGTCGATCCGGCACACATTTTAGATATGAAGAGGACAAAATGATCACGCGAGAAGAGACCCGAAAAGTTATGGTCGGCGATGTGCAGATCGGCGGACAAAACCGCGTCATTCTGCAGTCGATGACCAATACCAAAACCAAAGATGTTGATGCAACAGTCCGGCAGATCAAGCGCCTTCAGGCAGCCGGCAGCAGCTTAGTTCGCCTGGCGGTCCGGGATACGGAAGATGCCCGGGCGATTTCAAAGATAAAAGCCGAGGTCAGCTGCCCCTTGATTGCGGATATCCATTTTGATTACCGCCTGGCTCTGATTGCAGCCGAAGAGGGCATCGATAAGCTGCGCATCAATCCCGGCAACATCGGTTCGCCGGAGCGGGTTCGGGCTGTACTCGAAGCCTGCAAAAAACATCATATTCCGATAAGAATAGGGGTGAACGCCGGTTCTCTGGGAAAAGAGATCCTGGCCCGCTATGGCGGCCCGAGTGCAGAAGCGATGATCGAGTCGGCCAAAGAACAAGTCCGGCTGCTTGAGGCCGAAGATTTCCACGATATTGGCTTGTCGGTTAAATCCTCGGACGTGCCGCTTACGATCGAAACCTGCCGCCTGGCAGCCGAGACCTTTCCCTATCCTCTGCACCTCGGGGTGACAGAGGCCGGAACGCCGATGTATTCAGCCATTAAGTCATCCGCTGCCTTAGGCGGCCTGCTTTATGACGGCATCGGCGATACCATGCGGATTTCGGTATCCTCGGACCCTTCCGATGAACTGCCGATTGCCCGCAAGCTTTTAAAGGCGGTGGGCCTGGCGGAGGACGTACCCGATTTAATTTCCTGCCCGACCTGCGGCCGTATCCGGTATGACATGCTGCCGGTCGCCCGGGAAATCGAAGCATTTCTCAAGGACATTCAGGCGGACATTACCGTGGCCGTGATGGGCTGTGCCGTCAACGGACCGCAGGAAGCCGCGAGGGCGGATATAGGTGTCGCCGGCGGCAAAGACGCCGCGCTTTTGTTTCGAAAAGGGGAAATCATCCGAAAAATTCCGCAGGCTGAAATAGTTCCGGTGCTGAAAGAGGAAATTCTGCGCCTGGTGAAAGCAGGTCCTGATGCGTAAAGAAAATTCCCTGAACTTTCTGAAGCCGTACCTTCGGCCTTACCGCCTGCAGTTTATCGCAGGGCCGGCCTGTAAACTGGTAGAGGCGGTGCTTGAACTACTTATGCCTTTGTTTATGGCAAGGGTCATTGACGGCGCCTCGTTTCACGGAAATGATATGGGCTTTTTCCTGAGGAAAGGGGGGAGCCTTTTGATTCTGGTGGTCTTGGGCATGCTTTTTTCCTTCAGCTGCCAGTATATGGCTTCTCTGGCTTCTCAAGGCGTCGGCACGCTTTTGCGAAATGATGTCTTTGACCGGGCACAGCGTTTTTCTTTTGCGCAGCTTGACCGCTACGGCGCGCCTTCTCTGGCCAACCGCCTGACAATCGATATTAATAATATTCAGTTTGCCGTCGCCATGTCGATCCGGCTTCTTATCCGGGCGCCTTTTTTATGCATAGGCGGCAGCATCCTCGCTTTTTATATTTCACCGGGCATTGCCGTTCTGATGCTGATTTCAATTCCGGCCGCGGCGGTGCTGCTGGCGAAGGTGATGGGGAAGAGCCTGCCTTTGGTGCGTCTGGCGCAGAAAGGCACGGATAAACTCGGGCGCCTGATTTCCGATCACCTCTCCGGTGTGCGTATTATCCGGGCCTTTAACCGCTCGGAGCATGAGCGGGAGTACTTTGCCGACAGTAATGATGAAGTGACGGATTACCTGGAAAGAGCCGGCAAAATTTCGGCCCTGATGAATCCGGGTACGGTCTTTATTGTCAATGCGGCGATCGTGATCGCCCTTTATCTGGGCGGCGGCCTCGTGCAGAGCGGCGAGCTTTTGCCGGGCGAAATGATTGCTCTGATTAATTATTTCATGCAGGTGCTGCTGGCCATGACCGTTACCGCGAATCTGGTGATGGCGGTGCCGCGTACCCTGGCATCGGCCGAGCGTCTGAAAGAGGTCTTAAGTGAGGAAGAAGAGCTCAAAGAGCTTCCCGCAGATGACGAGGCCTGTGCCGTACGCCGGGAAAACAGCGCTCTTTTGGAAGCCGACGGACTGACGTATCGCTACAGCCCCGAGGCCAGACCGGTTTTGGATAAGGTGGATGTAAAGATTAACCCCGGCGAATTTATCGGCATTATCGGCTCGACCGGCTCGGGCAAAAGTTCGCTGGCCCGCCTGCTGCAGCGGTTTTACGACCCGCAGTCGGGGCGTGTGTTCTTCGACGGCCGGGATATCCGCTGTTACGCACGTGAAGAGATTTCAAGGCGCATTGCCTTTGTGCCGCAGAAATCTCAGCTTTTTTCCGCGAGTATAAGAGAAAATGTCTGCCTGGGCCTGGATGAAAAAAGCGAGGACTATCCGTCAGACGAGGCCTTGGCCCGGGCCCTTAAGACCGCACAGGCTTATGATTTTGTGAGCGAAAAAGACGGTGCTTTGGATTACCACGTCGAACGCGGCGGGCGGAATTTAAGCGGCGGACAAAAGCAAAGGCTTTGCATCGCCAGAGCCTTGGTCCGGCATCCCGAGATCCTGATCTTAGATGACAGTGCGAGTGCTTTGGACTATAAGACCGAAGCGGCCTTGCTCCATGATCTGGCCGCATGGCCGGAGGAAATGGCCGTGGTCCTGATTTCCCAGCGCGTGCACAGCATACAAAATGCCGAGCGCATTTATGTCATGGATGAAGGCCGTATCGCAGCGGCCGGAAGCCACGAGGAACTGCTGATCGCGTCTGAACTGTACCGCGATATTGTCAATACGCAAAAGCGTCTGACGGATGAAGAAACGGAGAACGCTGAAGCAGAGGAGAGGAGGAGCGACGATGGCCGAGAAATCCTCCCTGTCTGAACGCCTGTCAATCTGGACAAGGCTTTTGTCCTATCTTCGCCGCGGCAAGGCCGAATTATTCTACCTAATTGTTTTAAGCCTGCTGCTCGGCACCCTGCAGCTGGCGGCCCCCTTATTGCTGGGGCGTATCCTGGATTCCATGCTCCCGGGCAGCCAAATGAATTTCAAGCTCCTGGGGCTTCTGGCCCTCTGCTATGCCGGCAGCTTTTTCTTGGGGCTCCTGCAGGGGCGGGAAGTGGCCAAGGTTAGTTTCCGGACGGCGGGCCGGCTGCGCGAAGACGCATTTTCTCATCTGACGAAACTGCCGACGGCCTTTTTTGACCGGGCCCGGCACGGCGATATCATTAACCGCCTGACGACGGATGTGCAGCTGGTGAGCGAAGCGCTGCAGCAGATCTTTACCCAGCTCTTTTCCGGCCTGGTGATCCTCTTAGGCTCGCTGATCTTCATGTTCCGCCTGAATTCCGGGATTGCCTTTTTGGTGCTGCTGCTCACGCCTTTGAGCTTTTTTATTACCGGCATCATTGCCCGCTCGTCGCACCGGCTCTTCATGGATCAGTCGCAGCTGACGGCTGATCTGCAGTCGCATGCCGAGGAAATGCTCGACGGTCAGAAATTGATCCGGGCCTATGCGGCCGAAGGCAAAAGTGCGGAGATCTTCCGGGCACGGAATCAAGAGCTTTATGAGACGGGGCAGAAAGCACAGTTTGCCTCTTCTCTGACCAACCCCGGAACACGTTTTGTCAATAATATTACCTATGTCTGTGTCGGGGTTTTTGCGAGTGCGCTGGCCGCGCAGGGACGCTTAAGCATCGGGGATATCAGCCGGGACGGTTTCAAGAGTTTTACATTGTACAACCGTCCCAAGGTTTTCGCTAAGTTTGCCAAACCCGTCAATGAGATCACGGCGGTCATGACCCAAGTCCAGCAGGGGCTGGCGTCCGCCGAACGTATTTTCCTGCTCCTTGATGAAGACGCCGAGCCCGATGAATCCGATAAAGCCTCCTTGCAGCTCAAAGAGGGAGCGGTGCGTTTCGATCAGGTGAGTTTTTCTTATGTAAAAGACAAACCCCTTATTCAGGACTTCAGCTTAAGCATCGAGGCCGGGCAGACCGTGGCCATTGTCGGTCCTACGGGCGCCGGCAAAACGACGCTGGTCAACTTGCTGATGCGCTTTTATGAATGTGACAAGGGGGCCATCTATATGGACGGCCAGGATATTTATGAGTGCCGGCGCAGCAGCGTACGCGGCGCCTACGGCATGGTCCTGCAGGACACCTGGCTTTTCGGCGGGACGATCTTCGATAATATTGCCTTCGGCAAGGAGGGGGCAAGCGAAGAAGAGGTCATTGCAGCGGCCAAGGCAGCCCGGGCCCATCATTTTATTATGCAGATGCCGCAGGGCTATCAGACCAAGCTGCAGGATGCCGGCAAGAGCCTTTCGGCCGGGCAGAAGCAGCTTTTGACCATCGCGCGCGTCATGCTCAGCGAACCCGCGCTGCTTATTTTAGATGAAGCGACCTCCGATATTGATACCCGCACGGAAATTTTGGTACAGGAAAGTTTCCTGCGCCTGATGGAAGGGCGGACCTCGTTTATCATTGCGCATCGGCTCTCGACGATCCGGCAGGCCGACCTGATCCTGGTCATGGATAAAGGGCAGGTCATTGAGACCGGAAGCCATGAAGAACTTTTAGAAGCCGGCGGCTTCTACGCCGACCTCTATCAAAGCCAGTTCGCCTGAGTTCACTTTTCATTAAGAAAACAAAAGCCCCTCCGCCTTATCCGGGAAGAGGGGCTTTTGCTGTTTTCAAGTGCTGCTTCTGCAGGCTTTATTCTGCTGCAGATTGCAGAGCTTATTTTTTCAAATACGCCGGCAGCTTGAAACTGTCGCGCAGGCTCACGGAGCGGTTGAAGACAATTTTTCCGCCGCTTTCTTTTTCTGCCTTGCTGTCGCGGGTGAAGTAACCCTGACGCATAAACTGATAGTTCGCACCGGGCGGGCAGTCTTTGAGGGAGGCTTCCGCCATGCTGTTTTCCAGGATTTCCAGTGAATTCGGATTCAGAACGTCGTGGTAATCCTCCGCGCTGTCCGGATCTTCTTCGGTGAAGAGCTTGTCATAAAGTCTCAGTTCAACCGGAACGGCACTTTCCTGATCGACCCAGTGAATGGTCGAGCGGATTTTGCGCCCGTCAGGGGTCGAGCCGCCGCGTGTTTCGGGATCGTAGGTCGCAAGCACGCGGATGATATTGCCGTCTTCATCCTTTTCACAGCCTGTGCAGCGGATGACATAGGCCTCTCTCAGGCGGACTTCATTGCCGGGGTAGAGCCTTCTGTATTTCGGAATCGGCTCTTCGAGGAAGTCGGCATCTTCAATCCACAGACGTCTTGAGAAGCTGATCTTCCGGGTGCCGTCTTCCGGCCGCTCCGGATTATTAATGACATCAAAAGTTTCGCTTTTGCCTTCCGGATAATTGGTGATCAAAAGCTCGACCGGACGCATGACCACCATGGCCCGGGGCGCATTCTTATTGAGATCTTCTCTGAGGCAGTATTCCAGGAAGGCGTGTTCGACCACGTTCGGCGTCTTGGAAACGCCGATGCGATCGATGAAATTCCGGATCGCCGCCGGTGTGTAGCCGCGCCGGCGCAGGCCCGAAAGGGTCGGCATTCTGGGATCGGCCCAGCCGTCCACAAGCCCTTCTTCTACGAGGGCACGCAGCTTGCGCTTGCTCATGACCGTGTAATTCATGCCGAGACGGGCAAACTCGATCTGCCGCGGCTTGGAGGGTACGGAAACATGATCCCGGACCCAGTTGTAAAGCGGACGGTGATCTTCAAATTCGATGCTGCAAAGCGAGTGGGTGATATGCTCCATGGCATCTTCGATCGGGTGGGCAAAGTCGTACATCGGGTAGATGCACCACTTGTCGCCGGTCTGATGATGGGAGGCATGATTGATCCGGTAAATGACGGGGTCCCGCATATTCATATTGCCGGAGGCCATATCAATTTTGGCACGCAGGACCATTTCGCCGTCGGCAAATTCGCCGGCCCGCATTCTGCGGAATAAATCCAGGCTTTCTTCAGCCGGACGATCCCGGTAGGGGCTGTTCTTGCCGGCTTCGGTCAGGGTGCCGCGGGTCCTGCGGATCTCTTCGGCCGACTGCTCATCAACATAAGCCAGGCCCTTCCGGATCAGCTCTTCCGCAAAGCCGTACATGTCTTCAAAATAATCCGAGGCATGGTAGAAGCGGTCTTCCCAGTCAAAGCCCAGCCAGTGGATATCTTCTTTGATCTGGCGCACATATTCTTCATCTTCTTTGACCGGATTGGTGTCATCCATTCTGAGGTTGCAGAGCCCGTTGAATTTTTCGGCAATGCCGAAATTGATGCAGATGGCCTTGGCGTGGCCGATATGCAGGTAGCCGTTCGGTTCGGGCGGGAAGCGCGTATGCACCGTCATGCCTTCGCAGCGGCCTTCGGGCGCGAGATCTTCCAGAATAAATTCTTCGATAAAGTTATCGGCCGTGATGCCGTCCTTGTTTTCTGTTGTTTCTTCCGTAGTCTTTTCTGTGTTTTTTTCCGTATCCGACATAATTACTCCGTTTCTTCCTTAAGACGCTTCAGACTTTTCGCAAGTCTCCGAAGACTCTCTTCTTTGCCGAGCAGAATCAAAACCTCACTCGCACCGCCGGGGGTGACTTTCTGTCCCGATGCGGCAATGCGCACCGGCCACATGACCTGCCCGTTCTTGAGTTCGTGTTCTTTGGCGTAGTCCTTCATTGTTTCCGTCAGTTTTTCCCGCTCCCAGGGGCAGTCTTTGAAAATTTCAATGAAATCTTCCAGGACCTCAGCCGAGAGCTCTAAGGTGGACTTGGATTTCTTATGGACAAAATACTGCAGATCAAAATCCGGATAGTCCGCCAGGAATTGAATCTTTTCGGGGATCTCATTAAGCTTCGAGGTCCGCTTCTGGATCAGTTCGGAAAGGAAAAGCGCGGTTTCCTCCGAGATCTCCGGCAGCACTTCCCGGTAATAGGGCAGGGCCCTTTCGGTGAATTCTTCCCGGGAAAAATTGCGCAGATACTGTTCGTTAAACCACAAAAGCTTATCCGGATCAAAGACAGCCGGTGCCTTGGCCAGACCGTCGATCGAAAAATGCCGGCAAAGTTCGTCCAAGGTGAACAGTTCGCGGGTATCTTTCGGCGCCCAGCCCAAAAGCGCCAGGTAGTTGGTGATCGCCTCCGGCAGGAAACCCTCTTCTACGAGTTCTTCAAAAGAAGTGGCGCCCATACGCTTGGACAGCTTTTTCCCGTCTTTGCCTAATATCAAAGGCAGGTGGATGAAGGTCGGCACCTCATAGCCGAAGGCTTCATAAAGCAGCACATATTTCGGCGTAGAGGAGAGGTATTCGCTGCCGCGGACAACATGGGAAATGGCCATGTCATGGTCATCGACCACGTTCGCAAAATTATAGGTGGGATAGCCGTCCGACTTGAGAAGAATCTGATCTTCCAGCGTCTTGTTTTCAAATTCTATTTTGCCGAAGACCGCATCTTCGTAAGAGGTGACGCCCGTAAGCGGCATTTTCTGCCGGATGACATGCGGCTCTCCCGCCTCCAGACGTTTCTTGACTTCTTCGGGCGGAAGATCGCGGCACTTGCGGTCATAGCCGATAAAGTCCGAGCCTTCTGCCTTTTGTTTTTCATGCAGTTTTTGAAGGCGCTCTTCGCTGCAGAAACAATAGTATGCATGGCCCTCTTCGACCAGCTTTTCGGCATAGCGGGCATAAGAATCCAGGCGCTCGGACTGGACATAGGGGCCGCAGGGTCCGCCGATGTCGGGGCCCTCGTCATGCTGCATGCCGACGGCCTCCAGGGCCTTGTAAATCTTCTCTTCCGCCCCTTCCACCAGGCGTTCACGGTCGGTGTCTTCAATTCTTAAAATGAAGTCTCCGCCCTGTGACTTGGCCACCAGGTACTCATAAAGTGCCGTCCGCAGATTGCCGATGTGCATAAAGCCTGTCGGCGAGGGCGCAAAGCGCGTTCTTACTCGATCAAATGGCATAAATCTTCCACCTCTTCAGCATTTATATAAATTTTATCTGTCGTATAAATATGGTTTAAATACGGCCATGATTTTAACATAGATTAAGCATAGAATAGAACTAATTGAGTGGCAAATCTGAAGCTGATCTCAAAATTCGGAAAGGAGGGGTGCCGTGTTCGGTTATGTAAGGCCTTTAAAAGGTGAACTGAAAGTCAGAGAATTCGCCCGTTACCGCTCGCTTTACTGCGGAATCTGCAAGAGCATCAGCCGCCGTTACGGGCAGCTGCCGCGTTTTGCAACAAGCTATGACATGACCTTTTTGGCGCTGCTCCTTTCGGCGCTCCGGGCGGAGGATCCCGGCATCGAGGCGGAAAACTGTATTCTGCATCCGGCGCGCAAGGATCCGACGGCTCAGCCTTCCGAGATTTTGGATTATGCGGCGGGTGCGTCCGTTCTGCTGATGCGTTATAAGTTCCGAGATGATCTGGCCGATAAGGAAAAGCAGGTCAAAGCGGCGTCTTTGAATCTGCTTTTTTCATCTGCGGCAAAAAAAGCGGCCGGGGATTATCCGGAGCTTGATGCGCTCTTTGTCCGGCAGCTTGAGCAGCAGGAAAAGGCAGAGGCTGTTTTTTTTCGTCAGCCGAGCCTTGAGGACATTACAGCCCCTTTTGCCAGCCTGCTCGGAGGTCTTCTGGAACATGCGCCGAAAGACGACGCGCTTGAATCAGAATACCGGGAAGGCCTGGTGTATGCCGGCCGGAAACTCGGACAGTGGGTCTACCTGATTGATGCCCTCGATGATTTGGAAAAAGACGCGGAAAAAGGGCGTTTTAATCCGCTCTCGGGAGAAGGGGGTCCTGCCCGGCGCGCAGAGGCTCTCCGGATCCTGGAAGAGGCGGAAGATCAGATCGATGCGGTCTTTTCTTTATTGCCCTTTTACCGGGATGCGTCTATACTTAGTAACATTATTCAGCTGGGTCTTCCTGACGTTCGGCATAAGGTCGAAAAGGGACAGACACTAAGACCGCTCTAGGTCCCGGAGGGCAGAGGAGAAAGAAGCGATGCAAAGCAGTGGAAAAGATCCCTACGAAGTGCTGGGGGTTAAGCGTACAGCCAGTGACGAAGAAATTAAAAAAGCATATCGTGATCTGGTGAAAAAATATCATCCGGATCGCTATAAAGGCAATCCGCTGGAAGATCTCGCGGCCGAGAAAATGCAGGAGATTAATGAGGCTTATGCGGTGCTTTCGGACCGTTCGAAACGCCGAGACTACCGCAGTCAGGGCCGTTCTTCCTATACGGGCGGCAGCGGCAGTCCTTATTCGGGCTGGGAACGCCGGCAGACATACGGCTACGGGGGAAATCCTTACGATGCGTACAGAAGAACGTACCGGACACAGCAGAATCCTTATCAGCGCGGCTATTACGGCAGCGCGGATGCTGACTGCTGTTCGGCCCTTTCCATGCTCTGCTGCATGAATTCCTGTCTGTCCTGCTGCGGCGGTGACGGCTGCTGCTGAACGGCAGACGCCAAGGTCTTTCGTTTTTAAAAAAATCATTTTCACAAGATGAAGAAGAATAGCAACAAAACACTGAGCGCGCCGGCTTTGGCGCGCATTGCTGTTTTCAGCGCACTTATTGTCATTTTGCTGGCCCTGGTCCGGCTCTCTCCGGTCGGAGATTTGTTTTTCTACTGCGGGGCTTCGCTGGCGCTGGCGGTTCTTTATCTGGAAAAAGGTCCGGCGGAAGCGCGCTATGCATTTTTCTGCAGTGCCGTTATTGCGCTTTTCTATCCCGGGATTATGTACAGCTGGCCTTATTATCTCTTTTTCGGCCTGTATCCGTTTTTTAAATTTCGCATTGAAAAAACCGGCAGCAAAGCCTCCGGTCAGAAACAAGCTCTCGGCCTGCGCTTAGGGCTCAAAAGCTTGTATGCCCTTATCAACGGGGGCGTGCTTCTGATCTTTTTCCACCTTCTCTTTCCGGAGCTTCTGCAGAATTTTATCAAGAGGCTTCCGTGGGCAATCTCCGTGCCCGGCGCACTTGTTCTTTTATTTGTTTTTTGGATGATATTTTTCTACGTTTATGAAAGCTGCCTGAGCCTTTTAATTTGCTTTTATATCCGGCGGCTGGGCAGCAGAAAACCTTAATCAGCCGGCGTTTAAAAGGACTTTTGCCGCATGCCTTTCCCGGAACTTTCCGGACGCTCAGCGGCTGCGCCGTTCCTGACGGTACAAGATCAGCCGTCTGACAAAATAATTAATCGTTTTAATCAGCGCA
>CALLQJ010000079.1 GCA_938014865.1 uncultured Fastidiosipila sp. | reverse complement strand
TTTCATCACAGGAGCTTTCAATCCCTAAAACAATCATGCTTCTTCCTCTCTGACGCCGCTGCTGCCGAAACCGCCGCCCCGGTCCGCGACCCCCTCCGTGAAGGCCTCCGTAAGCACAAGCTCCGCCGCAGCGCAGCGGGCCGGAACCATCTGCGCAATCCGGTCCCCCCGCCTGATCCGGTAGGTGCCGCTGCGATTGTCTTTTTCCTCAATGTCCAGAAGACGCCCGGCGCTGTCCCCGTGCTCCGATGAGGCATTATAAAGCAGAACCGCCAGTTCATCTTTATAGCCGCTGTCAATGGTTCCGGGCGCATTGGGAATACGCAGCCGGGTCCTCAGCGACAAACCGCTTCTCGGCCGGATCTGCACTTCATAGCCGGGCGGTATGTTCAGCGCCCAGCCGGTCGGGACCGCTTTGCATTCCCCGGGCGCGATGCTCAGATCACAGGCGGCGCAAAGGTCCATGCCGGCATCGCCGGGGCGGGCGTAAAAAGGCTTGACGGCCTCCTTGCGCAGGCGTTTAAGTTCAATTTTAATTTCTTCTTGCATGGCAGCACTCCGCTTATTTAATACTTAATCCTTTGTTTGTTCTTCCGTTTATTCAAAGCCCTATTATACGCGCAATTTCATTTTCTTTCTCATCGCTGAAGAGCATAAAGCGCCCGGCCTCCCCGTCTTCCAAAGTCCGGGGCAATCTTGACGGTTCCAGAGGCTCGGACTGGTAAAGTTCAAAAGAACAGTCGAGATGCGGCCGGGGCGCGGCAGGAAAACAGCGGCCTCTTGCATCACGCAGGGCATAAGCTCCCTTCTCACAAAGCCTGCACTGCGCATAGCCCCGGCTGAAGCCGAGCGGACAAAAGCGGGTAAACATCGCCCGCGTTCTGCCGTAATGCCAGAGCAGGACACGTTCCTTATAAGGGCTGCTCAAGTGCTCGTACAAGCTCTTCGTCTCCTCGCCGCTGAGTTCCGGAGAAAGCAAAAAGTGATCAAAGCCTTCAAGGGCCAGAGCCCGGATCGTCTCCCGGTTCCAGATCTGACTGCCCTGCAGCGCCAGGCAGGCCAAGGCACCCAAACCGGCTTTTTCAGCCTGACGCGGCAGGCCCGAAGGTCCCGAAGCCAAGGCCTCAAGCGGAAAGCGGGAATGGATTTCCCGAAGCTTCTGCCAAGCGTCATCCGCAAGTTTTTCAGGCAGCAAAGGCGGGAGAAAGACCGCAAAAGCACTGCCCGGCGCCGTATTCTCCGCCGCCCGGAAAAGGCCCTCGCTGCCGGCTTTTAAAACATTACTCAGCGGCAGAATATACAACGCTTTATACGATTTAAAAACAGCGGGAAGCGCGCCGCCCCGCCAAAACGGCAGGAAGACAAGCCGTTTAAAAACCGGGGCAGTCCTGAATCTTTCCCTTAGCCCGGCGTCCTCCTCTTTTTCCCCGGCTGCAAGAGCTGCGGGATCCGGGGCCTTAAACAACCGATCTTTTTCCGGCTTGAGGGCCGCAAAAGCCTCTAAGGCCTCGCGCCTTAAGGCATTCAGGTCCCGTACCCGCCAGGGCGGCTCCGCTTCAATGAGGATCCGGCCGGCTTCATAAGGGGTATTTCCGACTTTTGCCAATTGCTTCCGGCAGCGGGCCGCCGGGAGCGGACGCTCAATGCATAAAGGCTCGGCTTTTAAATCGTCTTCCGTAAAGAGCAGGCTTTTCTTCCGGCTCTTCAGCGCCAGCGAAATCTTGCCCTCCTCGTTACGGAAGAGGCGCATATCCAAGGTCTCACCCGGCGCATCTGTATTCTGCAGATCGTCTGTCAGAGGCTGATCCATCTGCCAGGCATAAAGCGTCTGCCCTTTGAGCTCGCGCAGAATTTTCGGATGAAAGCCCTTAAGCTCCAGCGTTTTTTGATCCCGGGCCAAACGTATGACGCCGCAGGGCGCACTGACGCCTTCTGCTTCAGGATCCGGGCGCAAGGCAATCTGGCTTTGTTCGCGGGGGCAGTAATCCGCGGGAAGCTCCGGGTTCTTTTCTATCCGGACCAGGCCCTCATGCGGCAGAAGCGCCGAGACTTTTCCCAGATAAAGTCCGTAATGGCCGCTTCTCCTCGCACTCAGAAAGTGCCGGTTCCGCTGATTCAGAAAATAAGCTTTGTTAAAAGAACCGCCCCGGTTAAAAGCCAGCAGCAGATCCCGCAGCCGCTCTGGACTGAGCACCTCCGAGGCTGCTTTTCCCGCCTCCAGTTCATCCAGAGCGTTCCGGAAGACGGCGCAGGTCTGTGCCGCATAGTCCGGCCGGCGCAGACGCCCCTCGATTTTCAGAGCGCTCACCCCGCAGGCCAAAAGCTTGTCTAAAATTTCAAAAGCGGAAATATCCCGCGGCGAAAGCCAGGCCGCCGTTTCGCGGAAGGGCCGTCCGTCTTTCAGGATTTCATAATCCTGTCTGCAGCACTGGGCGCATTCGCCCCGGTTGGCGCTGCGGCCGCCCATGAAGCGGCTCATCAGACACTGTCCCGATACCGACATGCACAAGGCGCCGTGTACAAAAACTTCCGTCTCCATGCCGATGCGGCCGGCGTACTCACTGAGCGCCTCGATCTGCCGGAGGCTGAGTTCGCGCGGCAGAATGACCCGGCCGGCGCCCAGCTCGCGGTAAGCCTCCAGCGCCTCTTCGCTGCCGGCCGTGCATTGCGTGCTGGCATGAATCGGAACTTCGGGGAAGGCCTGCCGCAAACGCCGCATCAGGCCCCGGTCCTGCACGATCAGGGCATCTGCCCCCGCCTCCAGCGCCTTGCGGGCCGTCTTCAGAGCCGCCTCAAGTTCATCATCCCGCAGAAGAATATTTAAGGTGTAATAAAACTTTGCGCCGTGCCGGCGGATCCGGCGGCCGATCTCCGGAAGATCTTCCGAGGCAAACTGGGCAGCATCCGTCCGGGCATTAAAGCGGCCGCTGCCCAGGTAGACAGCATCGGCACCGGCCTGCAAAACCGCA
>CALLQJ010000078.1 GCA_938014865.1 uncultured Fastidiosipila sp. | reverse complement strand
CCCGACTGTTTCTCTGAACAATTTTCTTTCTTCTTTAATCTCATACAAATTGCGGCAAACGGCACGACCCTTCCCGCCGCAGAGGCCACCGGCCGGCACGGGCCGGTGATCCTTATTGACAAGGCGAGCTATGAGGCAGCCGGCACGCACGAAGCCGTCAAAGACTCTCTGATTGAAGACCTGGCTTTGGGAAAGAGGCTGCGGGAGAAAGAGATTCCTTTTAAGCTTTTTACGGCAGATAAAAGCATCTCTTACCGCATGTATCCGCAAGGTTTCAGGGCGCTTTGTGAGGGCTGGATCAAAAACATTGCATTAGGCGCCTCCGAGACAGGTCCCGCTGCCTTTGCGGCGATCTTTTTCTGGCTGGCCTCGTTAAGCAATGTCTTTACCGGGCTCCTTTCTGCCGCCCTTCATGCGAAGCCGCTGCCGTTTCTTCTCTATGCCGTCTTTTATCTGCTGTGGCTGCTGCGGCTCAGCACGCCGGCCGGCAAATGCGGGCAATTTAAAAAGACGACGATCATTTTCTATCCGCTCTTCCTGGCCTTTTCGATCGTCATTCTCCTGATTTCCGCCGCAAAAATGATCTTCGCGCCGAGCTTTCGCTGGAAAGGGCGGACGGTAGAAGGGAAGAAGCGCTGATGCAAAAGTTTTACTTTTCCGACGGCAAAACGCTTCTGCTTTGCATCGTCTTATGGTTTGTCTTTCAGCTTTCCTCGGCCCTGCTTTGCCTTTACCTGCCGGATCGCTGCTTTCGGCCGAGGTCGGGCTTTTTTCGCCCGAAGCCCTTTGAAAAAGACGGGGAAATTTACGAAAAGCTCTTCAAGGTTAAATCCTGGAAGCAGCTCCTGCCGGACGGCGGCAAATTAGCGGGGAAGAGGGGCTATTCCAAACGCTATCTGAAGGATTTTTCCGAGGAAAATCTTCAGCGCTTTCTGATTGAGTCCTGCCGGGCGGAGGCGGGCCATTGGCTGGCGATTTTTCCCTTTTGGGTCTTCGGCTTTTTTGTGCCGCCGCGGGCCGTCCTTTATATGCTGCTTTACGCGCTGCTCGTGAACCTGCCCTGCATCATCGCACAGCGCTATAATCGCCCGCGGATTTTAAAGCTTTTGGAAAAAACAAAGGGGCGGGAAGATTAAATCGTTAATCCTTGCGTATACTAAAGAAGAATCAGGCATACAAAAACAATGGCTTTTATCCTGAAGAAAGGCGGTCAGTAAAATGCGCGGAGAGAAAAAAGCACGGGAAGTGCGTTTCAAATGTTTGCCGGAGCTTGCCGATTACCTGAGTGCGGCAACGGAACGGGCATCCTCTAAAGTGTTCCGGGAAAAGATTTCACAGGCCTACGATGAAATGAGAGAGCGCCGCAGCGAGAGTGTAAAGGAAGAAGAAGCGGCGTTTCAGGGCTTCTATTTCCTGGGCCTGCTGCTCCTTGCCGCGTACAAAAGCGCGGCGGATTTTTTAAACGCCGAAAGCGCGGAAGGGCTCACGGAGGTTTTTTCCTATAACCTTTTTGTACAGCACAGCCTCAGGCGCCTTCACGCACAGCGTTCGGAGGAGGACGTCAAGGCCTTCTTTCTCCGCCTGGACGAGGCGCTGGAAGAAGCAGCCGAAGCGGAAGATCTCGCATTTCTTATGCCTTATCTGAAACGCTTTTTTGCCCGCCTGCAAAAGATCTCAGCAGAAGATCACGCCTGAAGCCAAGCCCCTCTCTGTGCATATTGTCAGATTAGGGCTTTGCTTCTATAATATGATGCACAAAAGCGTTTAGTCATAAGTTTTAGTCATAAAAAGATACAGAGCTTTCACTAATCAGTATATCTTGGCATTTTGCCTTGCATTTAGCGGATGAAACGCGTATAACGGCAGAAACGTCTGAGAAGAGGAAAGGCTATGAAGAAGCACAAGATTGAGCAAAGGCAGGAGACGCCGGACGAAAGGCGAAGGCCCGGTCCGCAGGGGACACTGCGTGTGGCCCTTATCGGGGTATTTGCGGCCCTTTCCTATATCGGATTTCAGTTTCTCAGGATAGACATTCCCGTAGCGGGCGGCAAAACCGCCTTTCATATGGGGAATGTCTTTTTGCTGAGTGCGGCCTTGCTCCTGGGCCCTTTATCCGGAGCCTTAGCCGGCAGCATCGGCATGACCATTGCGGATTTAACCTCAGGCTATGCGCTCTATGCGCCGACGACCTTTTTTCTGAAGTTCTGCATCGGCCTGATTACCGGCCTGGTCGCGCACAAAGCCGGCCGCCTTTATCTTCGTGAAGAGCCGAAAGAACGTATTTTATGGTCCGGACTCGGCGCGGCGGCGGGCATTCTTTTCAATATCATTTTCGATCCCTTAGTCGGATATTTTTATAAGCGATTCTTATTGAAGGTGCCGGTGGATGCGGCCGCCCTTTTGGCCAAAGCCGCCAGTGTGACGACGGCGGTCAACGGGGTACTGGCTATCATCTTATCCGTTATCATTTATCAGGCGCTGACGCCCCTGCGCAAGAGCTGGCAGGACTGAGCGCCGAGCCTTCTGCGGTGCAGAAGAAGAGGAGGAAGACGTGAATAAGCAGTCGGAGAAAAAAGAAAAAAACAGTTCCGAAACAAAAGAACCTTTTTTGCAGGACTCATTGGTACAGGAAAAAGAAGCGCCGGAGGCGAAAGGCTTTAAGGCTTTTCTCAAACGGCAGAACATTGAATTTTCGTTTCAGCGTTACGGCATTGATGCCTTAGGGGCAATGGCGCTCGGCCTTTTTGCCTCGCTTTTAATCGGCACCATCGTGAATACCTTAGGCTCGCTATTCGGCGATGCGAATCCGCTGGGGCATGTGCTCCTCACGGCAGGCTCTTACGCCATGAAAGCGACGGGGCCGGCCATGGCCGTGGCTATTGCCTATTCCTTAAAAGCACCGCCTCTGGTCTTGTTTACCTGTGCAGGCGTCGGCTTTGCCGCCAACAGCTTAGGCGGTGCCGGCGGTCCGCTGGCCGTCTTTGTTGTGGTAGTTATCGCCTGTGAACTCGGCAAGCTGGTTTCGAAGGTAACGCCCGTGGATATTATTGTCACGCCCCTGGTCACCATCCTGAGCGGCGTAGCGCTCAGCATGTGGTGGGCGCCTGCCATCGGCAAAGCCGCCAGTGCGGTCGGCGGGGCAATCATGTGGGCGACGGAGATGCAGCCTTTCGTGATGGGCATCCTGGTTTCCGTGATTATGGGCATTGCCCTGACCTTGCCGATCAGCTCTGCGGCCATTGCCGCCGCTTTAGGCCTGGTCGGTCTGGCGGGAGGCGCCGGGGTCGCCGGCTGCTGTGCCCAGATGGTCGGCTTTGCCGTGATGTCCTACCCGGATAACGGACTCGGCGGA
>CALLQJ010000077.1 GCA_938014865.1 uncultured Fastidiosipila sp. | reverse complement strand
GTAGTCGATCACGCTGAACGACAGGTGCTGGTCAAATTCGTCGGTCCCGTCCCCCTGGAAATGCTTCGCCGCCGGGGCGATGCCCGATTCGCGGATGCCCTTCATATAAGCCAGGGCCAGCTCCAGGGTATAGTCGGGATCATCACAGAAGGTTCTTGTGGAGATGATGGGATTGCGCCAGTTCCGGTTGATGTCGACAATCGGGGCAAAGGACCAGTTGCAGCCGACGGCCGCCGCCTCGATCCCGGCGATCCGGCCCATCTCATAAGCGTACTTGGCATCGCCCGCGGCGGCGATCTTGACCTCATTGCCTATGTAGCTGCCGTCCGTGCAGGCGCCGTCGCCGCCCGCTTCGGTATTCGCGGCAATCAGCATGGGAATGGGGCTGTTCTCCTGCAGGATCTTGTTTTGTTCATAGACCTCAGAGGCGCTTGCCTTGTTGTAGCGCACCCCGGCAATGTGATAGCGCTCGATCATGCCCGTCAGATAGGCTTCGCTGCGCGAGGCGCCCATATTGATGAAAAGCTGGCCGATCTTCTCATCAAGCGTCATCCCGGCCAAGGTATCCTCCACCCACTTCACATCCTCGTCGGAAAGATAGAAAGGTCTTTGCTTTAAATCTGCACTCATAAAAACCTCCTTATAATAAAAATGTTAATCCTTTATAGTGTACATTAAAAAAGCGTCAAAATCCCGCTTTTTTGTTAAACCTGCACAAAATAAAAAGAGGCTTCGCAAGGAAGCACTCTTTTCAAAGCGGCTTTGCTTTTAAAATCAAGCCTCAGACATACTTCAGGTAATCCCCGTAGCCTTCTTCTTCCATCTTTTCTTTCGGAATAAAACGGATCGCCGCCCCGTTTATGCAGTAGCGCAGGCCGCCCATTTCCTTCGGCCCGTCCGTGAACACATGGCCCAGGTGGCTGTCCGCCTCGGGCGAGCGCACCTCGGTACGCAGATAACCTGTCCGGTAATCCTCCCGCTCCGTCAGATCCGGCAAGGATTCGCTGAAGGAAGGCCAGCCGCAGCCGGCATCGAATTTATGTTTGGACGAAAAGAGCGCCTCGCCGCTGATGATATCCACATAAATTCCGTCCCGCCACTCATCGTTCAGCGGAGACGTAAAGGGCCGTTCGGTCCCGTTCTCCTGCGTCACTTCATAGGCAAGGGGCGACAAGGTCTCCCGCAGATTTTCTTTCTTTACTTTCTTCGGATCCTCAGACATAAAAAATCTCCTGACTTTCGCAATCCGGGCTCAGCCGAGAGCCCGCTCTTTTTTACCATCATACCGCAGATCCGCCTTCCCCGGTCAAGCCTTCCGCAGCCCTCGCGATTTGCTATCATTAAAGAAAAGCCCGGCCCCCCTCTGCGTTTAAGCAAGATCCGCGGGGCCGGCTGAAGGAGTTTTCCGATGAAAATTGCATCCGTCTACTATGAAACCGTGCCGCGCCT
>CALLQJ010000076.1 GCA_938014865.1 uncultured Fastidiosipila sp. | reverse complement strand
CCAACAATACTTGTACGGAGACGTACCGGGAAAATAGGTTTTCGCCGGCTTTTATTATGTCCTTTTATAAGCGGAGACATGCTGTGCCTTCGCTTTTTATTTTGTTTTGTTTTATTACGCTGTGATGACAGGAAGATCTCAGGAAGATCACAGGCTGTGTTATAATTGCACTTAGCATCTTGACAGGAGATGAAGATGAGTCAAACCATTTTAGTTGTTGATGACGAACAGGCAATCGTTGATATTTTAAAAAGCAATTTAGAACGTGAAGGCTACCGAGTAGAAGTTGCCTATGACGGAAATGAAGCTGTGGAGAAGGCGAGTTCAAGACCTTACGATCTTATCCTTTTAGACTGTATGCTGCCCGGCATGGACGGATTTGACGTCTGCCGGACGCTGCGGCGTGATATTACCACTCCTATTTTAATGCTGACCGCCAAGAGCGAAGAGATTGATAAAGTCTTGGGGCTCGAGCTCGGAGCGGATGATTATATTACCAAGCCTTTCAGCATGCGGGAAGTTTTAGCCCGGGTGAAGGCGCAGCTCAGACGGCAGGCGCTTATTGATCCGGAAGCCGGCGAACATCCCGGCGGGAATCCTAAGATCTTCCGCATCGGCGATCTGGAAGTGGATAATGAGGCTTATGAAGTGCGCCGCAATGGTGAGAATCTGCATTTGACCAAACGTGAGTTTCAGCTTGTATCCTTTCTGGCCATGCATGCCGGAACGGTTTTTACCCGCGAAGAGCTCCTGCGTGAGGTCTGGGATTATGATTACTTCGGCGATGTCCGCACCGTTGACGGTACGCCGCACCCGCGAAAAACTTGAGCCTGATCCCGGCAATTACCGTTACATTATTACCAAGCGCGGGGTAGGGTATTATTTCAATAAAAATGTCTGAGCAGTTTTGGCCTTTTTTAACGGCGGCAGCGGAAGAGCTGCCGCATGAAGCGTATGTGACCGGCCTGCATCCTCTCCTGATTATGTTAATCGGGATTGCGGTGGGCGCTTTTTTGCTGCTTATTGTAGCGGCTTATTTTTTCAGCAAGCAGAAAAAGAAGGCAGAAAAAGAAATTGCCGAGGTCAGCGGATATTTTCAGACCGAGCGTCTGCAGACCGAGAGCATTCTTGAAGATTTAGGGCTCGGCGTGATGGCCTTTTCCCCGGACGGGAGGCTGCGCCTGGCTAATCAAGCGATGCGGGATCTCTTAGGCGAGCCGCTGCCGGAGCAGCTGGATGATTTTCTTTCCGAATACGGGGAAGAAAACGGCCTGAAGGCGTCCGCACTTCTCGGAGCGCCGGTGTCCAGAGCGGAGCTTCGCCTCGATAAAAAAATTATTTCACTGCAGCTCAGAGCGTCGTCGGATCCGGAAAAAGGCGTAATTGCCAAAATTCTCGTTGCCCGCGATATCACCCGGGAACGGGAAGAAGAGCAGCGGCGCAAGGCTTTTGTTGCGAATGTCTCCCATGAACTGAAAACGCCTCTGACGATTATCAAGACCTATTCGGAGTCGCTTATTGATTGGGGCATTGATGAGAAAAGCAGCGACGCGGTGAAAAGTGATCTGAACCGTATCCTCGATGATGTTAATCGCATGGAAACCTTAATCGAAGATCTGCTTTTGCTTTCGACGCTGGATGCCCGCGGCGAAGCACTGCGGATGGAAGAGACGGACATGGCGGTTCTGGTGCGGCAGCTGGTTGAGCGCTGCCGGATACAGGCGGAAGAAAAGGACATCAGCCTGAATTGCTATGTGATGTCCTCTTTGCCGCATGCTTTTGCCGATCGGCAGGCGATCGAAAGGGTTTTGCTGAATATCATCCAGAATGCGATTAAATATACCGATAAAAACGGCAGAATTGACGTTTTCGTAACAAAGATCTGGCAAGATATTGTTATAAAGGTAAAAGACAACGGTAAAGGCATTGAAGAAAAACATCAAAAATCCATTTTCGAGCGCTTTTACCGGGTGGATAATACAGGTTCGAGAAAATACGGCGGCACGGGCTTGGGCCTGGCGATCGCCAAGGAACTGACTGAGCTGCATCACGGCAAAATTACGCTGCACAGTGCGCCGACCAGAGGATCGGAGTTTTCGGTGACCTTGCCGTCTGCCGTGAAGATCTACCGGCAAGTGATGCTTTCGCTTGTGCAGCCCGGGAGTGAAGAAGCGGATGATCCGCTGATCCG
Organism: uncultured Fastidiosipila sp.; assembly: GCA_938014865.1. Lineage (GTDB taxonomy): Bacteria > Bacillota > Clostridia > Saccharofermentanales > Fastidiosipilaceae > JAAYZH01. The sequence continues at coordinate 2,158 of CALLQJ010000076.1, read as the reverse complement.
GGAAGCAAAGGCGGAACTGCTTGCACAGGCCCGCGAAATGGGCATGGAAGCGAAAAGCCTGCAGGATCTGACCCGGGCGGAAAGAGAACGTCTTGCAGCACCCTATAAAGACGATCAGGGGACGGAGGACGATGAGCATCAGGATGAGGATTTTGCCGGTATTATAAGCGGTGAAAAAGATCCGGCCGAGCATTCGGCTGCGGCTCTTTCCCGGAAGGACGGCGAAACGGAGACGGAAGAAGACGATGCGGCGGAAGAGAAAAAGGAAAAGCCGGAAGAAAAACAAGAGCCTGAGCAGGAAGATGCCGCGGATCCGGCGTCTGATGCCGAAACACAGGCAGAAAGTTCCGGACAATAGAACTTATTTACTTGAACGCATAAGACCTAAGCTTTAAAATAGAATAGTTTAAGCGAAATACAGAAAAGAAATAGAAATACAAGGGGGACCCTGTTTAATGGCCAGTTATTATATTAGAGGAGGTAAACCGCTCAAAGGTGATATCACGGTCAGCGGCTCGAAGAACGCTGCTTTAGGAATTATCGGCGCGGCCTGCGTGCTGGACGGACCGTGCGTCATCGAGAATTTGCCTTTTGTTTCAGATATTGTTATTCAGCTGGAGCTTTGCCGCAATCTCGGGGCAAAAGTTGACGTTGACGAAGACGGCACGGTTCACTTTGATCCGAGGGGAATCTCTACCCATGAAATTACCGACGAGAGAGCCCGGGACATCCGCGCGTCGTATTACTTTTTGGGGGCGATGCTTGCGCGTTTCGGCAAGGCGAAAAACTATCTGCCGGGCGGCTGCAATTTCGGCACCCGGCCCATTGACCTGCACTTAAAAGGCTTTAAGGCAATGGGGGCTGATGCCAATATGTCGCACGGGTTTATTACCCTGCATACCGAAGACAATAAAAAGCTGCACGGCGAACATATCTATTTAGATAAAGTCAGTGTCGGAGCCACCATGAATCTGATGATTGCCGCTTCCAAGGCAGAAGGGAAGACGACGATTGAGAATGCGGCCCGCGAACCGCATATTGTTGACGTTGCGAATTTCCTGAACACCATGGGAGCTGATATTAAAGGGGCCGGCACCGACGTGATCCGCATTCAGGGCAAGCCGTTTTTGCCGGCGGATTCTACCTATGCCATTATTCCGGATCAGATTGAGGCCGGAACTTATATGATAGCCGCGGCCATGACCCGCGGGGATGTTACGGTGCGAAATCTCATTCCCAAGCATCTGGAGCCTCTGTCGGCCAAGCTGGATGAAATGGGCGTCTCCATGGAAACCGGCGATGACTGGATCCGTGTCTGGGTCAATGAAGGCGATGAACTTAAAGGGACCATCTTCAGGACCATGGCGTATCCGGGCTTCCCGACGGATCTGCAGCCGCAGACGGTAGCGCTCCTTTGCACCTGCAGCGGGATCAGCAAAATGTATGAGGACGTTTGGCCGAACCGCTATCAGTATGTGGACGATCTGAAGCAGATGGGGGCGGATATCACGGTTTCCGACAGCATGGCCTTGATCATCGGGCCCAAGCAGCTTACCGGCGCGATGGTGCAGGCCCGCGATCTGCGTGCCGGGGCAGCGATGGTCTTAGCCGGCTTGGCGGCAAAAGGCGAGACGGAAGTGTATAATATTCATTCTCTGCAGCGCGGCTATGAGAATCTTGTCGAAAAGCTGCGCGGCATTAATGCGGATATCAGGGTCAGTTCCGAAGTCTACGATCAGGCGGAGCGCGAGATCTGAGCGCCATGAAAGCAAAAGCAGAAGCACGTACACTATTCAGCGGCAGTTCGGGGAACAGTATTTACCTGTCTGCCGCGGGCAGTCATATATTAATTGATGCCGGCGTCTCGGCGAAGCGCATAGAAAATGCGCTGCGTGAGATCGATGCGGACCCTGCCGCGCTGGCGGGCATCCTGGTCACGCATGAACACAGTGATCACATTGCCGGCCTCTCGGTGATGGCCCGGCGCTGGAAGCTTCCGGTGTTCATGACCGAAAGGACCTTTGAGGCCGCCCGTCCGAAGCTGAACTTTTCCGAACGCATGGACGTCCGCTTTATTAAGCCGGATCTTCCTTTTGAATTGGGGCCGATTCAGAATTTGGTGAGAATTCAGTTGGAAAGCGGAATCGCCGCTGCTTTA
>CALLQJ010000075.1 GCA_938014865.1 uncultured Fastidiosipila sp. | reverse complement strand
GGAATCTGCGGCTTAAGGAAAAGAAAGAAGGCTTCTATTATCTTCATATCCTATCTGCGGCGCACAGCGTGACCTGCTACGTGAATCGCCGCCGCGCCGGAACCCGGCAGGGGGCCGTGAGCCGGGTCAGCTTTGATATCACGCGCTATCTGACGGCGGAACGGGACAATTACATTGTGCTCACCGTCGATAACGGAGCAGCGCCCTGTGTACTCCCGCAAAATCTCGAAGCCTTAACGCAGAACGGGCTCCTGGGCGAAGTCTTTTTGGAATACGTGCCGGCTTTTTCTTTCCGGCGCAATCTCTTCGGCCGCACGGCGGTCTTCTGCTCTTCACAAGAGCAGGACGGTCAGGATTATTTGCATTTAAGCGCGCAGATTCAAAATCCGCCCCCCGGCAGCCGCTTAGGCTTTGATCTGAGAACGCAGGAAGGCGAAAAGCTTATGTCGGCGCTGCTGCCGGCTTCTGAAGAAGCTGCGCTGAGCCTGCCCGCCGGGAAGCTCAAAGCTTTGACACAGGAAGATCCCGCGGCAAGCTTTCGCCTGACGGCAAGCCTTTACGCAGAAGGCCGGCTGAGCGATCGTTTTACGGAAACAGTCGGGATCCGGCAGATCGCCTGCCGCCGCGGTGCCCTTTATCTCAACAGCGAAAAAATCCGCCTGCGCGGCCTGCGCTTTACTCGCTCCCGAGCTTCCTATAATGCGCCGTATTACGGCCTGCCGGAGAGCAAGGCGGACAGTGCCTTTGCCTTCGGCATCAACCTTTGGGACATCCGCTGCTGCCCTTTTAATCCTTATTTTAATGACGAGGCGACAGGAAGCGGCTTTGCCCTTGCGCCCGCCCTGCCTTTGACCGGGCCTTTGGGCCGGGAGATCCGCTGCCTGGACCGCGCCCGCGAAGCCCTTCAGGCGCTGATTTATCAATACTACAATCAGCCCTCGGTTCTCTATTGGACCTTAGGCTTCGATATGCCGGATCCGCTCAAAGACGAGGCGCTTTTTGCCCGCCTCAAAAACCTCAGAGCGCTGTGTTTTGACCTCGATCCGAGCCGCCCCGCGGCCTTGATCCTGCAGGACGTCCCCGCCCCTGATCCGCGGCTTTCGGAATTAGCGGATATTTATATTTTCAGCATTTCCGCAGCCGCGGAAAGCTATGAAATTGCCGCCTTCCGGCAGAAAATAGAGGCGTTAAAAGAAGCCCTGCCCGAGCTCGTGCTCGGGGTGGAAATTAAAGACGATGAAACGCAGGCCGCCGGGTCCGAAACCGTCCCGGCCGCCCGCGAGGCCTCCGAGGCTTTTCTCCTGGAAGAAATCACGAGAGGGGACGAAGCGGCCATTGTGATTTTTTCCGATGACACGCTGCGGCGTCCCTCAGAGGAAACGCAGGACCTTCAATTTTTCCCGGGAGCGGGCGAGCAGGATTATACGGATCGTTTTTACCTTTATAAAGCCTTCTTTTCCGGCGATGATTTCGTGCACATTGCCCGCAGCAGCCTGCCCGAAAAAGCCGGCCGGGCAGAGCTCGTGCTCTACCGGGGCAGCCGTGAAGCGGAGCTTTTCATAAATGGTGTTTCCGCGGGGCACGGCAGCGGGACGCGGCGTCAGCTCTATACGGAGCTGCCGCTTCAAAGCGGCATGAACGAAATCCTTGCCCGGACCGAGACAAAAAGCGATCGCCTTTTCTATTACTGCGCTCCCTCCGAAAGCGGCGAGGCCTGAAAAAACCATCTTTTCTTCGCTCGGCGGCGTTTCAATGCCTTATTACAGTATTCTGTACTTAAGTAAGTTACAATAAATTTGCGGCAAAAAATCAAAACAGAAGGCCTCCGGGCCCTGCCGCAGAACACACGACGCAGCCAGAAGAAAGGAAGTTTTATGTTTTTAAAAAAAGTTGAAAGCAAAGGCTTGGCGCATAATTCCTGGATGATCGGGGATGCGGGCGAAGTATTTGTCGTAGACCCCAGAAGAGACGTTTCGGTATATATGGATATCGCCAATGAAAACGGCTACAGGATCAGCGGTATTCTCGAAACCCACCGCCACGAAGATTTCATCATCGGCTCCAAAGAATTAGGCGAGAAAACAGGCGCGCCGGTCTACGTATCGGCCCATGAAGACTTAGGCCATGTCTACGGCGAAGCGATCGAAGACGGCCGGGAATTTTCCGTCGGCAATCTCAAGATCCGCGCCATCCACACCCCGGGGCACACCTTAGGGCATCTGTGCTACGCCGTTTATGAAAAAGGGGAGCAAAGCCCTTATCTCGTTTTTACGGGCGACTGCCTTTTCACCGGCGACCTGGGCCGCACGGATTTTTACGGCGAGGAAAACTTAGAAAAAATGACCGGCCTCTTGTACGATTCCGTTTTTGAAAAACTCATGCCCTTAGGCGATCATGTCCTCGTCCTGCCCGCACACGGAGCCGGTTCGGCCTGCGGCAGCAATATGAAGGAACTGCCCTTTTCCACCCTGGGCTACGAACGCCTGACGAACCCCGAACTGCAGGCAGAATCCCGCGAAGCCTTCATCGAAAAATTCGGGCGCATGCGCATTAAGCCGCGCTATTTTGAAGCCATGGAAGTCTATAACGTAAAGGGAGCGGCGTATCCCCGCTGCCGGCATACCCTGCCGCTTCTGAGCCTTGAAGAAGTCCGGGAAAAAGGCTATACCATTATCGATGCCCGTTCCCGGCAGGCTTATTCCGCCGCGCATATTCCGTCATCGATTTATCTCAGCCGGAACAATTTCTCGACCTTCCTCGGCACCCTTTTCCCGAATGACGAAGCCATTGTCTTCACGGCGGACTACGACGACATGGAGATGATCATGAGCCTTTACCGCTCGGCGCTCCGGGTCGGCTTTGATCAGGTCAAAGGCTATCTTCAGAGCCCTGTTGAAGCCTCTCGCTATACAGATATTTATCCCGAGGCACTGGATCTGATTTCAGCCGAGGATTTCCTCGCGCTCGACGATGCATTCCTCCTCGACGTCCGCAAGGCGGAAGAATTCAGCGACGGTGATCCGGCGGAAAACCGGGTGAATATTCCCCTGCAGCTGCTGTACAAAGAATATGAGAAGCTTCCGAAGAACTAAAACATTTACATCCTCTGCGCCTCGGGGGACCGGGCGAGTACCGCCGCTTCTTATCTGAAGCGCCTCGGCTATAAGGTCACGGTGATCGACGGCGGCGCCGAAGCCGTTCGCTATGAAAAATCCAAGGCGGAGGCCTGAAGGTTTAGACCCCCTGAATCGTATTTCGTGCAGAAATCCTTTTTACCTAACATTGGCAGAAGACCCGCAGTGTAAAAGCTGCGGGTTTTTTGCTGCCTTTTGCCGAAGCTCAGTTCCGGTAATTGCCGATCTGAAGATCTTTATAAAGAATTTCCCGGTCTAAGGCGTCGAGTTTTTCCCGGAAGCTTTCCGCATCCAAAAGCCCTGCCCGGTAGGCCTTGCGCTCCGCCTTGGCCCTTCGGCTCCAGGCCCGGAAAGGCGGGTAATTGCCGGGGGAGCAGATCCTGCCGTCCGCGAGGTCCAGCGCTCTTTCACAGCGCATATACTGCCGCTTATAGACTTTGCGGTAGAGCTGCAGGAGCGGGTCGCGGGCCAGTCTTTCCGCAGCATTTTTCCGGCAGCGGCGGGCGGTGCAGGAGAGCCCGTCTCGTTTTTCATAGGCGCATAATTCGCCTTTCTGCTGTCCGCTGCGCAGAAAATAGGCCCCGCAGACCTTGCAGCGGGACAAGGCCGCAAGCTGCGGCAGAAGACAGAAGAGGCTGAAGTGGACATAATCCGCGGCCGATTCGATCAGGTAAAGGCGGAGCCCAGGAAAAAGCGGGGACGCTTCCGGGAGACATTTGAGCTGCAGCCCCGCCGCCTTCTGCTGCCGGCGGAAAGCAGCGATGATCTGCTCCGCTTTTTTCATCAAGTCTTTCCATTTTTTCTGAAAGGCATCAGGCCCGGACGCTTCCCCTCGGGGCCGGTCCAAATAAAGCAGGTAAAAATAAAACAAGAGCGCATTCAGTCGGGCGGGCAGGAGGGCCGAGGCCGCCGTGAAGAGATTTTCTCCGCCTGTCAGCTCTCTGCTGAAATGAATAAAGCTCAAAAGATCCTCGCCCGTATTTTCCGCAGAAAAGCGCAGCAAGGTTTTGGGCGCTCGGCTTTTGTCCTGTACCAGGCAGCGCAGCGTGCTGCCGTCATCACAAAATGTCATCCGCAACATGGAAACCTCCCTTGGGCTCTGTTTTTCCAGCCTAGCGAAAATCCCGTGCTGCGGGAAATGCACGTAGGCGTAAAAGTACACGCTATTCTTCCCGGCCCGGCCATCCGGTGGAAAATGCGGCTTTTCCGCTTTTTTTCTGAACGCGGATTATTCATTTCAGATCCCGCGCCGAGCCTCTATGCTGAACAGCATGAACGCAAAAAGGAGGTTCGGAGCGCATGCTTTTTCCGAAACGAAAGAAAAGAAATAAAAAACATAAATGCAAAAACGCAGGCCGCAGCCGGCTTAAAAAACTTTCCGCGGGTCTTCTGATCCTGCCCGTACTGCTTTCGGCCTGCGGCCGAGGCCGCCCTGAAGAAAGAAAAGAAGCGGCTCCGGAAAAAGAAAGAAGCGAAACGCTTCGCAGGGAAAGTCTTCCGTCCGAAGAGCTCATCACAAAAGAGACGGGCATAAAAAAAGAGAAAAGGTCCTTAATGACATCTTCAAAAAACAACGCCGGGAAATTTTCAGAACTGACCGTGACAAGGCGGACGGATGGGTTTAAGCGTCAAGAAAGGTATAAAAGCGAAGCGGAGAGCCGGACATCGCCGGCCTCTCCGGAAACAAGCGTCCCTACGCCGGAAAAGCATACGGAAAAGCCGGCAGAAACGACGGAGCCGCCGAAAAATAGCAGTTCGGAAAGCGTGCCGCAGAAGACGACGCAAAAAACGCCGGCAGAGACAACGGCGAAAAAGACGACGGAGAGCGTTCCCGAAAGCAGCCGGACGGCATCTTCACAGCCGGCGGAAACGAGGCGGCCTGAAACCACAGCGGACACGACGGCTCCCGCGGCAAGTGAAACGGAGCCCCCTAAGGTCAGCGAAACGGTCCCGGAGGATACGGCGCCTTTGCCCGAGTTGATCGGAAATTCCGGCAGGTGCTTTCTTTTCAGTGATTACGGCGGGGAAGACGCCGCGAAGCGGGC
>CALLQJ010000074.1 GCA_938014865.1 uncultured Fastidiosipila sp. | reverse complement strand
GCGACGCCTTCATAAAGCTGCTGCGCGATGCTCATGGTCCGGCGGGAAGTATAGCCTAAACGCCTGGACGCATCCTGCTGCAAGGTACTGGTGGTAAACGGAGCCGACGGCCGTTTGTTTCTCTTGCCCTTCTTCACGCGATGTACCGTGAAGGCACTGCCCTCCAGGTCTTTCAGAATCTTGTCGGCCTCTTCTTTGCTGCCGACACTTTCTCTTTTGACCTTATTGCCGGCCCATTCGCCGTGATACTTGACGCGGAAGGTCTGATCATCTTCTTTTTTGCGCATGAAGGCATAAAGATTCCAGTACTCTTCGGGAATAAAAGCTTCAATTTCGCGTTCTCTTTCCACCAGCATCCGGGTCGCCACGGACTGTACGCGGCCGGCAGATAAGCCTTTGCGGATTTTTTTCCAAAGCAAAGGGCTCAGTTCATAGCCGACCAGACGGTCCAGAATCCTTCTGGCCTGCTGAGCGTCCACCAGGTCCATATCGATCGGGCGCGGTTTTTCCAGCGCTTCTTTTACGGCCTTTTCCGTAATTTCATTAAAGGTAATCCGGCAGGGTTCAGCCGGGTCTATTTTCAAAATCGTCGCCAGATGCCAGGCAATGGCCTCCCCTTCGCGGTCCGGGTCCGTGGCAAGCAGAATTTCATCTGCGTGTTCGGCTCTGGACTTAAGATCCTTAATTACTTTATGTTTGCCGCGCATATTGATATAACGCGGTTTATAATTATTTTCCACATCGACGCCCAGCGTGGATGCGGGAAGATCTCGGATATGGCCGACGGAGGCGGCAATTTCATAATCTTTGCCGAGATAACGGCCGATTGTTTTTGCCTTTGCCGGCGACTCTACGATTAATAAACACTTACTCATACTTTCATCATTCCCCCGGCTCTAAACGATAAGACAGTGCCTTTCGGCCTGTCCCTGCTGCATATTTGTCAATTATATACACAATAATCAAGCCCTTGTCAAAAAGAAGCGGCCTCGGAAACGTCTCACCCGGCCGGCTGCTTCATATTTCAGAAGCGCAATCCGCAGCTCTTTAAGCGGCATATTTAACTTGAGGCTGAGCTCGGTTTCGCTCAAGGCTTCTTCGCTGATTGCCTTCAGTACGGGCGGCAGATTTTCCGCAAACGCCGCTTCATACGGCGTATTCTCCCGTTTGATATTCAAAAGGTCGAGAAGATCCTGATAATTCAAAATCGCCCGGGCGCCGTCGCGCAGAAGTGCATTGCTGCCGGCCGAACTTTCCCGAAAGACCGAGGCACATAAGACCGCCACTTCCCGCCCCTGCTCCGCCGCCAGATCGGCGGTGATAAGGCTGCCGGAGGAGAGGGCGGCTTCCGCTACAAAACAGGCATGGGAGAGACCGGAGATGATGCGGTTTCGGGCTGGAAAATAATAAGGGCGCGGCTTGGTGCCGAGCGGATATTCACTCAGAATCAGTCCCGTCCGGGCAATCTCTTCTTTGATCTTCTTATGTTCCGCCGGATAAATCAAGTCGATCCCGTGCGCCAGGCAGGCTGTGGTAAAGCCGCCGTTTCTAAGGCAGCTCAGATGCGCGGCCGTATCGCAGCCGCGGGCCAGACCGCTGGTGACCGTTACTTTGTAAGGAATAATTTTAGACACTTCCTGTTCTAAGAAACGGGCTGCGTAAGGCGTCATCTTGCGGCTTCCGACAATCGCCAGGTGTGCGCGGTAATTTCGGTAAGCGGAAATATTCCCCTGATAAAACAAGGCTAAAGGCGCATCGGGTACCGCGGCTAAGAGCGGCGGGTAAAGCGGATCGCCGAGGGCGGGCGCAAAAAGCCCCTGCTTTTCGGGGCTTCGGCGAAGAGCTTCCGATGCCGGTATG
>CALLQJ010000073.1 GCA_938014865.1 uncultured Fastidiosipila sp. | reverse complement strand
TGGGCTGCAGTTTTTCTTTTGAGAAGAGCTGCAGCTCGTTTTTTATGCCCGGAAAAAGGGCTTTTCTCCGGGGCCCTTTGCGCAATCAGGCGGGCTTCATTCAGCAAAGTGCTTTAATACCCTATATTTTCCGCAGGCCGGAAGGCGCGGGCATGGTATCATGTTTGTATCAGATTTGAGGAGGACATTTCATGAAGTCAGACGTAGAAATTGCACAAGAATGTAAACTGCTGCCGATCGACGAGATTGCGAAGATGCTCGATCTCGAAGAAGAAGATTTTGAACCTTACGGCAGAGACAAGGCGAAACTGAGTCTCGATATCCTCGAGAAACGCAAAGAGCGCAAGAACGGCAAGCTGGTGCTGGTGACGGCGATTAATCCGACACCGGCGGGCGAAGGCAAGACGACGACCAATGTCGGTTTGTCGATGGCCCTGAACCGTTTGGGGAAGAAAGCGATCACCACGCTGCGTGAACCTTCACTGGGACCTTGCTTCGGCATTAAAGGCGGTGCGGCCGGCGGCGGCTACAGTCAGGTGCTTCCGATGGACGATATCAATCTGCACTTTACCGGCGACTTTCATGCAATCACCTCCGCACATAATCTTTTGGCGGCCATGGTCGATAACAGCCTGCACCAGGGCAATCCGTTGAACATGGATCCCAAGCGGGTGGTCTGGAAACGTGTCCTGGATATGAATGACCGCGCCCTGCACAATGTGGTCATCGGACTGGGCAAAAGAAGCGACGGCGTGGTCCGCGAAAGCGGTTTTGATATCACGGTTGCCTCGGAGATCATGGCTATTTTATGTCTGGCGACCGGGCTGGAAGACTTAAAGAAACGTCTCGGCCGCATGGTGGTGGGCTATACCTATGACCGGGAAGCGGTGACCGCGGATGACATCGGAGCGACCGGCGCCATGACGCTGCTGCTGAAAGACGCCATCCGGCCGAACCTGGTTCAGACCACGGAAAATACGCCCGCCATTATCCACGGCGGACCGTTTGCGAATATTGCCCACGGCTGCAACTCCATTGTCGCAACACAAACCGCGATGAAGGTCGCCGATTACGTGATTACGGAAGCCGGATTCGGTGCCGATCTCGGAGCGGAAAAATTCTTTGACATCGTCTGCCGTCAGGCCGGCATCGTACCGGATGCGACGGTCCTGGTGGCCACGATCCGGGCACTGAAGATGTACGGCTGACTGGCCAAGGAGGCGCTCGATGAAGAAAATCTCGAGGCCCTGGAAAAAGGCATGGTCAACCTGGAGCAGCACTATGAGAATATGAAAAAATACGGTCTCCCGGTGGTCGTGGCCATCAACCGTTTCCCTTCAGATACCGAAGCGGAGATGCAGCTGATCCGTGAGCGCATGGAAGCCTTGGGTGCGGAAGTCGTCTTGTCCGAAGTCTTCGCTAAAGGCGGTGAGGGCGGTCTGGAGCTTGCTGAAAAGGTGATCGACCTTTGTGAGCGGCCTAAGGACTTTAAGCTGCTTTATGATGACGAGCTCAGCCTGCGCGAGAAGATTGAGACGGTTGCGCGGGAAATTTACCGTGCGGACGGCGTTGATTTTGCCGGCGGCGTCCTGCGAAAGCTCAGACGCTTTGAAAAACAAGGCTACGGAACGCTTCCGATCTGTGTGGCCAAGACCCAGTACTCCTTCTCGGATGATCCGAAGAAACTCGGGGCTCCGAGAGATTACCGCATCACCGTGCGTGACGTTAATCTTTCCTCGGGGGCGGGTTTTGTGGTGGTCTTGACCGGCGCGATTATGACGATG
>CALLQJ010000072.1 GCA_938014865.1 uncultured Fastidiosipila sp. | reverse complement strand
GGCCTCTTAAATAACTACACGGGCCCGGCATTCATGGGAACGATCATGGATTACCTCGAGCTCTGCCCCAAACTGGGGGCCTGATGCTTGAGCGCAGAGACTAAAAGAGAAGAAAAAGACAGAAGCAAAAGAAAGAAGGTTACTGCATGACAACATATCCGATCAGGCTTTCCTCCCTCGGAGGCAGCGGCGAAAACGGAAGAAATTGTCATCTGATCGAAGATGATCAGGGCATTATTTTGCTGGACTGCGGGGTGAAGCGTGAAATCGTCGGCGATACCGTCGGTTTTTATCCGGCCCTTACGCCGGAAATTGTCCGCCGTATCCGGGCCGTCTTTGTCACGCATACGCATGAAGATCACGTCGCGTCCCTGCCGCTTTTATACCACCTGGGCTATGAGGGCAAGGTCTATGCCATGCCCGAGACCGCGGTGCAGGTGCCGAAGTTTATGAGGAAGTGGAGAAACTTTGCCCTGGAAAACGGCGGCACCCTGCCTTATGAGGAAGAAGACCTGGAAAAAGTCCGCTTCGGAGAGATCGAACTCGGCGAGCAGCGCGTTGAAGGCATCAAGGTGACGGCCGGACGCTCGGCCCATGTCTTAGGCGGGGTCTGGTATGTCTTTGAGCTCGGCGGCCGGAAGATTTTCTATACCGGCGATATCTGCCTCGAATCCCCCTCCTTAGAACTCGATCTGCCGCCGGCCTGCGACGCAGCGATTATGAACGGCGCCTATGCCGGACAGCAGATGAAGCAGGAAGAGCAATTTCAAAAGCTCCTCCGGGAAGCGGAAAAGACCCTTGCCCGGGGCGGCAAATTGATGCTCCCCGTCCCGTCGAAAGGACGCGGCATCGATATTGCCCTTTACTTAGACCGCCATCTCGAGAAGCGGCGCATTTATCTGGAAGATGCCGTGTTCAAGAGCATGCAGTCGCTGGCGGAGGAGAAGGCCTGGATCCGCGCCGGCTACAGGCCGGAGCTCTCTTCAAAAGTAAAGCTGCTCAGGACGGACGAAGAACGCCGCAAGGCGCTCGCCGATTCCGAACCCGCCGTTTACATCACCCCCGACGGGATGATCACCACGCCTCTGAGCCTGGCCTATCTCGAAGCCCTCAAACAAAAGCCCGAGAACAAGATCATCATCACGGGGCATGCCGCACAGGGGACAGCCGGTGCCGGTATTCTCTATGACGAAGCCTGGCGCAAAAAGCACGGCGTGAAAGCGGAAAGCGGGCGCATCGTGATCAAAGTCCATCTGGATGATGATGATATCTTTACGCTCTGCCGCAAAAGCGAGGTAAAAAAACTCATTTTGTTCCACAGCGACGCCTCCTGCACCGAAAAGATCAAAGCACGCTTAAAAGAAGACGGCCGAGAAGCAAAAACCTTAGTCTGGCCCGAGGCCCTGACGGTCTGAGGCGAAGGCCGTCTGAA
>CALLQJ010000071.1 GCA_938014865.1 uncultured Fastidiosipila sp. | reverse complement strand
GAAAAGATCTTCATTAATATGCATGCCGTTGAATTCCAGGCATTCGCCGGAGACGCCCGGCCCGTTTAATTCGCTCATGCCGTAGTTCTGCGTCACCCGCATCTGCGGGCCCCACGCTTCCACCAGACTCCGCCTGAGCCCCTCGGACATGCCTTCACCGCCGCAGAGGGCGGTCTTCACCTGCAGATCACGCGCCGGGTCCACGCCCTGCTCCTTGATCAGTTCTACCAGGTGCATCGCATAAGAAGGGGTCGCGACCAGAAGCGTCGTCCCCATATCCTGCATGTACATCATCTGCCGTTTGGAATTGCCGACCGAAGCGGGAATAACCGCCAGACCGACTTTCGTCAGCCCTTCATGCAGCCCCAAGGCGCCGGTAAACATGCCGTAGCCGAAGCAAATCTGCGCGACATCATCCGGCATCGCACCGCCCATGCAGGCCACCCTTGCGACCGATTCAATCCAATAATCCATATCATTGCGGGTATAGCCGACCACCGTCGGTTTCCCGGTCGTTCCCGAGGAGGCGTGAATTCTTACCAGTTCATTTTTCGGAACCGCGAACATGCCGAAAGGATAGGTGTCGCGAAAATCCTGCTTCGTCACAAAGGGCAGCTTTTGGATATCGTCCAGAGTTTTGATATCCTGCGGCTTGACCTTTGCCCGATCCATTTTCTGCTTATAGTACGGCACCCTTTCGTAGGCGTATTTCACCCGGTACTTGAGACGCTCCAGCTGCATCGCTTCGATCTCAGCACGGGACATTGTTTCTTCTTTAGCCCAAATCATTATACGCTCCTTCACAGAATAAATCGCCTTGCGGCGAGGTATCTTTCAATTATAGTGCAGTTTCCCGAAGTCGCCTAATCCTCCGCGGGAAAGTCAGAATCTGTGCCGTTTTCTTGACGTGCAGCCCGAAAAGCCCCCGCTCGTTGCCTTTCTCATGCAAGAAAAGCCCTCCGAGCCCTTATTTCCGCAAAAATCCCCTAAATAAAAGCCCTCTTAAATCCTTCAAAAGCCCTCATTTTTAATCTTCTCTTTACGCAGAAGCCCTCCTCTTTCCTTTATAATAAAAAACAAAACGCCCCGAAAAAGGAGGCAGCCTATGGACCCTTTAGTGAAAAAAGAAGCCGATATTCTTTATCAAAATTACACGGCCCTTAACAAAAGCTTCAAATGGGGCAGCCGCCCGCTTAACCTCGCCGCGGCCTTTCTCTTCAGCGCCTCAGGCCGCCCGGCCGACCCGGACGCCCTCCGCCGGGCAGAAGCCCTGCTTGAAACGAAAACCCGCTGTTTTTCCCCGCTGCGCAGCAATTTAAAAATGCCCTTTCTGGCCAAAATGGTCCTCAGCAAAGATGCCGAGGCCTATCTTGACCGGGTCTTAGCGCTGCGCGAAAAACTGGGCAAAAGCTCCGTATTTAATGATGATTATATAATGCTCGCCGCCGTCATCCTCGCCGATCAGCTCGGCAGCGAGGACCCCGGCCAAGCCGCCGCGCGCACAAAAGCAATCTATGAAAGCATAAAAGAGCGGCACAAAGGGCTGCGCTCCGACGAGAGCATTCCTCTGGCCGCCGCCCTCGCCTGCTCCGGGATGACGCCCGAAGCCGTAACGGAAGAAGCCGAAAGGCATTACCAAGACTTGCGTCAGGTCCTCAAACGCAGCCAAGATCCCGAAACGATAAGCTATGCCTTGGTCCTCAGCCCCCGGCCCGCCGAAGAAAAAGCGGCGCGTTTCCTTAAGCTGCTCGAGGCCTTGAAAGCCAAGAAAAAACGCTGCCGGAACGATCAGCTGCTGATCGCCCTGGTCAATCTGAGTTTCGTCGATCAGCCGGCCGAAAGACTCGCCGAGGAAACGGCGGCAGCGGATGATTACCTGAAAGAGCTCAGAGGCTTCGGCGACTTTCTCCTGGGTCCGGAAGAGCGGCTTATCTATGCGGCCCAAATCACCGTCCTGCGTCATCTTGCGCCGGAAAAAAGATCCGATAACTTTATTATGAGCAGCAGCCTCACACAGGCCCTGGCCGCTCAGCTCAGCCTCATGCTGATGACCAGCTCTTTCGTGGCCACCATGATTGCCACACAGTGAGCCCCGGGCTGCCGGCCCGAAACGCAGGCGGCTATGTCCGAAAGTCTGAGCGCTCGGTCAAAATTCTGAAAATTCTCAGCCGAAGGCTGTTCCTTACGCAGCACGCGCTGCGGCGGAACAGTCTTTTTTTGCTAGAATAGAGAAAAGATTACGGATTCAGGATGCGGGGGTAAGGCTATGAAATTTCGCAGTGTATTTGACATCATCGGCCCGATC
>CALLQJ010000070.1 GCA_938014865.1 uncultured Fastidiosipila sp. | reverse complement strand
CGGCAACGGGGTTCTGACGGTGATCAAAGCACAGGCCGGGGCCAGGCCTTATTCCGGCTCGGTGCCTTTGATTTCCGGGGAGATTGCCGAGGACCTGACCTATTACCTTGCGACGTCCGAACAAATACCGACAATTATGGGGCTCGGCGTGCTCTGTGACCCGGAGGGCGTACGCCATGCCGGCGGCTATCTGATCCAGACTCTGCCGGGCGCCGGAGAGGATGTGCTGGATTATCTGGAAAAAAGGGCGGCGGGGTTTCCTGATCTGACTTTTCTTCTGAATGAGGGCTTTTCGCCCGCACAGATCCTGGATCTTTTTGCCGGCGATCCTGCTATTCAATATCTGGCGACGGAAAAGACGGCCTACGGCTGCCCCTGCAGCCGGGAACGCATGGCGGCGGCGCTGATGACCTTGAGCCCGGAGGATCTGGCCGAGCTGGAAGCGGATGAAAACGGGGCCGAGCTTTGCTGCGATTTCTGCAGGAGCCGCTATCATTTCAGCTCCGCCGAACTTTCCGAAATGGCCGCCGCAGCCCGCCGGAGCCGCAGCGGAAATGAAGAGAACGAAGGATAAGCGGGCTTTTGTTCAGGAAAAAGCCCGAGTCCTTTTGTGCAATCTGACGAAATTTTGTATTAGGGCCGCAAAAGCCTGATTTATCGGGCCGGAGACTTGATATGTCCTGAGATTTTTAATAGAATACTTCAGTACGCGCCAAAAAAAGGCGTGAAATCAGAGATTGCCGCTGACGCGGCTGCAATGCGTCTGCGGGTAACTTTGATGGATCGGCTGAGGCCTTGAGTCTCGGCGACAGGTAGTACCTGGTTGGCAGTGTGTGCCGGTCGGCCGGCATTGAACCCGGGCAGGAAGATTTTCGGACTGTGCTGGGTTTTATGATGGAGACGGATGAAACGCCCGGCTGAGTAGCTACCTGTAGCAGCAAAATTACGGAGGAACAGTAAATGGCAAGTAATCAAAAGATCCGAATCAGACTGAAAGCGTATGATCACCAGATTTTGGACAGCTCGGCAGAACGTATCGTCGAGACGGCTAAGCGGACAGGAGCCAGTGTATCAGGACCGATCCCGCTGCCGACGCACAAAGAAGTCATGACGATTCTGCGTTCGCCGCATATGCATAAAGATTCGCGCGAACAGTTTGAAATGAGAACGCATAAACGCCTGATCGATATTCTGGCACCGAACCAGAAAACGGTAGAAGCGCTGATGCGTCTGGATATGCCGTCGGGCGTCAATATTGAGATCAAATTGTAAACCGTTACAGACGGTGGTCATGTTCACCTGCGAGGTGAACCAATAACCAAAAGGAGTATAGGGAAGAATGAAAAAGTTCATGCTGGGCAAGAAGGCCGGAATGACACAGCTTTTTGACGAGACGGGTGCAGCAATCCCCGTTACCGTTATTGACTGCGGTCCGATTACCGTTCTCCGCAAGAAAACGGTCGAGACGGATGACTATGAGGCTGTTCAGGTCGGTTATCAGGAAGCGAAAGAGCATAAAGTAAATAAACCTGACATGGGTCAGTTCAAGAAAGCAGAAACCAAGCCGTTCCGCAAGATTTCTGAGTTCAGAGCGGAAAATTCAGATGAATTTGAAGTCGGACAGGAAATTAATGTTGCGGATATGTTTGCCGAAGGCGACAGCGTTGACGTACAGGGCGTTTCCAAAGGGAAGGGCTTTGCCGGCAACGTGAAGCGTCATAATCAGGCCGGCGGTATCGAGGCACACGGTTCCAAGTATCACCGCAGAGTCGGTTCGATGGGATCCTCGGCGACGCCCGCCAGAGTATTTAAAGGCAAGAAACTCCCCGGCCAGCTGGGAAATAAAGTCACAACGGTACAGAACCTTGACGTCGTTCTGGTGGACGGCGAACGCAATATTCTTTGCGTTAAAGGCGCCGTACCCGGTGCACGCGGCAATGTTCTGACAATCACGGACAGCGTGAAAGTCAGAGAACTTAACCAGGACGCGTAAGGAGGCGAGAACATGACTAAAGTAGATATTCATAATATGGAGGGCAAGGTTGTCGGCGAATTTGAGCTCGATGACGCCATCTTCGGTATAGAACCGGATGAGAATCTCGTGCTGCAGGTCGTGAAGGCACAGCTCGCCAACCGCAGACAGGGGACGTCCAAAACGAAAACAAGAAGCGAAGTCCGGGGCGGCGGCAAGAAGCCGTGGCGCCAGAAGGGCACCGGCCGGGCCAGACACGGTTCCACCCGTTCCCCGATTTGGGTAGGCGGCGGCGTGGCCTTCGGTCCGACACCGAGAAGTTATAAGAAGAAAGCAACGAAACGGGACCGCCGTACGGCCCTGAAATCGGTGCTGAGCAGCAAGCAGCAGAATAAAAAGCTTTACGTCCTTGACGAGCTCAGCTTTGAGGAGCCCAAGACCAAGCAGTTCCGTCAGATGATGGAAAATCTCAATCTTGAGACGACGGCGCTTTTCGTTATTGAAGACGATAACGTCAACGCGAAGCTTTCGGCACGCAATCTGCCGAACGTTGAAACGCGCCAGTACAATACGATTAATGTCTATGACATTCTCAAATATGACGCCTTTGTGATGACGAAGGCCGCAGCAGAGAAAATTCAGGAGGTATATGCGTAATGAAGAACGCGCACGATATTATTATTAAGCCGATCATTACCGAGCGTTCCGGCATGTTATTAGCCGAGGGCCGCTACACCTTTCAGGTCGCAAAACATGCGACGAAGCCTGAGATCCGCCGCGCGGTAGAAGAACTCTTCGGCGTCAAGGTCTTAAAGGTCAATACGATGAACGTTCGCGGAAAAGAAAAGCGGGTGGGCATGAACAGAGGTCTGACGCCTGCCTGGAAAAAAGCAGTCGTTCAGATCGACCTTTATCCTGAGAATGAAAGATATACGGATAAGGGCGGCGAAGAAAAAGAAGTCGACCGCAAATACAAAACCGTCATCGAAGATTTCGGTTTCGGTCAGTAAAATCAGGCCGTACAGTAAGGAGAGAAGAATATGCCAGTTAAAATTTACAAGCCTACTTCTCCTGCCAGACGGCAGATGTCGGTCGCAGATTATTCTGGGCTGACAAAGAAGGCACCGGAGAAGAGTCTTTTACAGAAGAAAAAGAAGACTGCCGGCCGCAACAGCTACGGACGCATTACCGTGCGTCATATGGGCGGCGGCAATAAGCGCAAGACCAGAATGATTGACTGGAAGCGCACTAAAGATAATATTCCCGCGGTCGTGAAAGCGATCGAATATGATCCGAACCGCACCGCTTATGTGGCCTTGCTGCAGTATGCCGACGGCGCCAAATCTTATATCCTCGCTCCGGCGGGACTTAAGATCGGTGACGAGGTGCTCAGCGGCGACGAAGCCGATATCAAAACGGGGCACTGCAAAGTACTCCGTCAGATTCCGGTCGGTACCGTTATTCACAATATTGAAATGCGGCCCGGCGCGGGTGCTCAGATGGTCAAATCCGCAGGGTCCCAGGCCCAGCTCGTGGCTAAAGAGGGCAAGTATGCGCAGATCAAGCTGCCTTCGGGCGAGGTGCGCATGGTCCTTCAGGACTGCCGCGCTACGGTCGGTCAGGTCGGCAACGCAGAACATGAAAACGTCATGGTCGGCAAGGCCGGCAAAAGCCGTCACAAGGGCATTCGCCCGACGGTCCGCGGTGTTGTGATGAACCCGGTCGACCACCCGCACGGCGGCGGTGAAGGCAGATCGCCTATCGGCCGTCCGAGTCCGGTGACGCCCTGGGGTCAGAAGAGCTTAGGCAAGAAGACCCGCCGGAAGAACAAAGACACGAATAAGTACATCGTGAAGAGCAGAAATTAAGGGAGGAAGCATAAATGAGTCGTTCGACAAAAAAAGGTTTCTTTGTTGATGAATCCCTGATGCGGAAGATCGAAGCCATGAATGAAAGCAATAAGAAGAGAGTTGTTAAGACCTGGTCCAGATCTTCTACAATCTTCCCCGAAATGGTCGGCCATACGATTGCCGTTCATGACGGACGCAAACATGTGCCGATCTACATCACCGAAGATATGGTAGGTCACAAACTCGGCGAATTCGCCATGACCAGAATATTCCGCGGCCACGGCAGAGCCGAAAAAGCACTTTCCGCTCTGGCCGGCGCTATCTCACCGACTGCGGCCGCTGCTGCAGCTGCCGAGACTGCGGATGATGAAGCCGCCGCTCCCGCAGCTGATGCGGATGCCGGCGCAGCCGACAGCGAATAAGGAAGGAGGCATAGACTTTGAGTAAGCAAAATATGTCAAAACAGTATATGCAGGAGAACCGCGAAGAAATTTTAGCGCAGTACAATACCTCGCATACCAAGTCCAATCGCCCGCCTGTCCTGAATAAAAAGGAACGCAAAGTGCTCGGTATCGGCAAAGATATCGGCAAAGCACGTGTTAATAATATCCGCATCGCTCCGAGCAAGGTGAAGATCGTCTTAGATCAGATCCGCGGCAAAGATGTAGATGAGGCTTTGGCAATATTACTTTATACACCGAAAGCGGCAGCCCCGATTCTGACGAAACTTATTGAATCAGCTGCTGCGAACGCCGTCAACAATAACGGTCTTAATCCCGACAATCTTTATTTGGCCGAATGTCATGTCGGCCAGGGAATGGTGATGAAGCGCTACAGACCGCGCGGCAAAGGCGCAGCGAGCAGCATCTTAAAACGGACAAGCAACATCACTGTCGTCGTGAAGGAAAGAAGTTAAGGGGGTTACGATCAATGGGTCAGAAAGTTAATCCGCATGGTTTACGCGTAGGTGTTATCAAGGACTGGAGCACAAAGTGGTACGCTGACGACAAAGATTTCAGCAAGTACCTTGTTGAAGATAAAGAAATCCGTGATTTCGTGAAGCAGGAATGCTACAGCGCCGGTGTTTCAAAGATTGATATCGAGCGTAAAGGCGATGACAAAACGACAATCACGATCTATACCGGGAAACCGGGGATCATCATCGGCCGTCAGGGTTCCGGCATTGAGGAACTCAAGAAGAAACTGCGCAAGCGTTTCGGCCGTGACTTTTTCATCAACGTAAATGAAGCCGGCAATCCGGACACCAATGCACAGCTGATTGCCGAGAACATCGCTTCTCAGCTTGAGCGCAGAATTTCTTTCCGCCGGGCGATGAAACAATCCATCGGCCGCGCGATGAAACAAGGCGCCAAAGGCATCAAAACGCAGGTCAGCGGCCGTCTGGGCGGTGCGGAAATCGCCCGTACGGAGCACTATCATGAGGGGACGATTCCTCTGCAGACGCTGCGTGCTGACATTGACTACGGCTTCGCCGAAGCCAAGACCACTTACGGCCGCATCGGCTGCAAAGTCTGGGTTTATCTCGGTGAACAGGTCCTGCCCGGCGCCGACAAAGAACAAGACAGGAGAAGAGGTCGGGGCCAGGGCCGCGGTCGCAGAAGAGAAGACGGAGGTATGAACTGATATGTTAATGCCGAAACGTGTGAAATACAGAAGAGTCCACAGAGGGCGCATGAAGGGCAAAGCCACCCGCGGCAATAAAGTGACCTACGGTGATTTCGGTCTTGTTGCCACCGAGCCCTGCTGGATTAAATCCAATCAAATTGAAGCAGCCCGTGTGGCGATCAACCGTAAGCTGCGCCGGGGCGGCAAAGTCTGGATCAAGATTTTCCCCGACAAACCCGTCACGCAGAAACCGGCGGAGACCCGTATGGGATCCGGCAAAGGTTCTCCGGAGTACTGGGTAGCCGTGGTTAAACCGGGCCGTGTCATGTTCGAAATCGGGGGTGTTCCCGAAGCAGAAGCGCGCGAAGCGCTGCGTCTGGCCAGCCATAAGCTGCCGGTCACGACCAAAATAATAGCAAAAGAAAAGGAGGAGACCGTAAATGAAGGCAAGTGAACTGCGTGAAAAAACGAATGAAGACCTGTATCAGGAGTTGGTCTCCCTCAAAGAAGAGCTGTTTAAGCTGCGTTTTCAGCATGCGACCCGCCGCCTGGACAATCCGATCCGGCTGCGTACGGTCAGACGTGAAATCGCTCGGGTAAAAACAATCATGCGCGAGCGTGAGCTTCAGGCTCAGAATAAGCAATAAGGAGGAAGCGAGAAATGACAGTTGAGAGAAATCTTCGCAAGACGCAAGTTGGCGAGGTTGTTTCCGACAAAATGGATAAGACGATTGTTGTCGCCGTTGTCGAACGTATGAAGCATCCTCTTTACAAGAAATATGTTAAAAGGACCTTCAAATTGAAGGCTCATGACGAGAACAACGAGTGCAGAGTCGGTGACCGTGTCCGGGTAATGGAAACGCGTCCGATCAGCAAGGAAAAGCATTGGCGCCTCGTTAATATCGTGGAGAAAGCCAAGTAAGGTCAGCGGAAAGGAGATTAGTGATGATACAAGTAGAATCCGTACTTCAGTCTGCAGACAACTCCGGTGCCCGTTCACTGCGCTGTGTCAAAGTGCTCGGCGGCTCCCAGAGCAAAACCGCGAATATTGGCGACGTCATTGTGTGTTCGGTCCACGAAGCCGCACCCGGGGGCATGGTGAAAAAAGGCCAGATCTGCCGGGCTGTGATCGTTCGTTCAAAGAAAGGCATCCGCCGCAAAGACGGTTCTTACATCCGATTTGATGAGAATGCCTGCGTAATCATTCGTGAAGACAAAAATCCGCTCGGAACACGTATTTTCGGGCCGATTGCCAGAGAGCTCCGTGAAAAGGGCTTTATGAGAATTCTTTCTCTGGCACCTGAAGTATTGTAAGGAGAAGACTGATGGGAAAAGTACATGTAAAAAAAGATGATACGGTTATTGTCCTCTCCGGCAAGGACAGGGCCAAAACCGGCAAGGTGCTTCACGTAGACTCCAAACACAATAAAGTCTGGGTGGAAGGCGTGAACATCTTAACGAAACATATTAAACCCAGAAGGATGGATCAGCCGGGCGGCATTATTGAAGAAGAAGGTCCGATCGATGCATCCAACGTTATGCTTGTTGATCCGGAGACGGGTATTCCCACTAAAACCGGCGTCAAGATCAACGAAAACGGCGAGCGTGTGCGCTATGCGAAAAACAGCGGCACGGAACTCGGCGTGATCGGCAAGAGCAAGTGAGGGCGGGTAATATGGCAAGATTAAGAGATAAATACGTTGAAGAAGTTGCACCTGCGCTGCAGGAGAAATTTAACTATAAATCCGTAATGCAGATTCCCAAGCTCGAGAAAATTGTCTTGAACATGGGCGTCGGCGAGCGGGAAACCAATAAGACTGTTGAGAATGCTGCCCATGACCTGGCGGTTATTACCGGGCAGAAGGCAGTCATCACCAAAGCGAAGAAATCCATTGCGAATTTCCATCTGCGTGCAGGCATGGAAGTCGGCTGCAAGGTAACTTTGCGCGGTGACAGAATGTATGAATTCCTCGATCGTCTGATCAGTGTGGCCATTCCGCGTGTCCGTGACTTCAGAGGACTGTCTCCGAATTCATTTGACGGGCGCGGGAACTACGCGACCGGCCTGCGCGAGCAGCTGGTCTTCCCGGAGATCGATTATGATTCCATCGATAAGATCCGCGGACTGGACATTGCGTTCGTTACCACGGCTGAGACAGATGAAGAAGCGCGCGAGCTGCTGAAGTTATTAGGCATGCTCTTCGCCCGCAGATAAGGAGGAAAGACGTCATGGCAAAAAAATCTAAAATTGTTAAGGCTCAGAAGAAGCCTAAATATTCAACCAGACACAACAACCGCTGTAAGCTCTGCGGACGTCCGCGTGCTTATATGCGCAAGTTCGGCATCTGCCGCATTTGCTTCCGTGAACTCGCTTATAAAGGCGAAATTCCCGGTGTGCATAAGTCCAGCTGGTAATACGGGAGGTTAAGAAATGCAAACTACAGATAAAATCGCTGATATGCTGACCCGTATCCGCAATGCGGCGGCAGCCAAACATGATACCGTAGATATTCCTTCGTCCAAGATGAAGGCAAGAATTGCCGAGATTCTCGAAGAAGAAGGTTATATCAGAGGATTTGAGATCGTACCCGGTGAAGTAGAGGATATGATCCGGATCACGCTCAAGTATGTCAATGAGCAGCCGGCCATCGGCGGCATCAGACGCATATCCAAACCGGGTCTGCGTATTTACAGCAGTGCCGCGGATATGCCCAGTGTCCTGGACGGACTCGGCATTGCGATTGTTTCGACATCGAGCGGCATTATGACAGATAAAAGCTGCCGTCAGAACAAGGTCGGCGGAGAAGTGCTCGCCTACGTTTGGTAAAAGGTGATACAGCACTCTGAAAGGGATGCCGAAGCATCCGTAATCTTAAGAGCAGGAGGAATAATAAATGTCACGAATTGGCAAAAAGCCGATCACCATTCCGGCAGGCATTGATGTAAAAGTCGACGACCATGTCGTCACGGTTACAAAAGGCAATGAGAGTCTGAGCCAGGAAGTCGATCCGCGGATCGATGTTCAGGTGAAAGACGGCGTTGTTGAATTGTTCGCCGATGATGAACAGAAAAGTACAAAAGCTCTGCACGGGCTGTACCGTTCATTGATTTATAATATGGTTATCGGTCTTACCGAAGGGTTTTCCAAAAACTTAGAAATAAACGGCATCGGTTTCCGGGCCGCTTTGCAGGGCAATAAGCTCGTATTGAATTTGGGCTATTCTCATCCGATTGAGATGGAGATTCCGGAAGGCATTACTCTGGAATTACCCAGCCAGACCCAGATCACGGTCAAAGGCGCCGACAAACAGCTTGTCGGGGAAACCGCAGCTAAAATCCGTTCCTTCCGTATCCCGGATGCCTATCACGGCAAAGGGATCAAATACGATACTGAGATCCTGCATCTCAAAGAAGGTAAAACAGGCGCTAAAGCGACCTAAAGGAGGAAGGATTTAAATGATAAAGAAAGTCAACAGAAATGAAGTTCGCAAACGCAGACATGCCCGCGTGCGCAATAAGATCAGCGGCACGCCGGAAAGACCGCGCCTTTGTGTTTTTCGCAGCAGCAAGCATATCTATGCCCAGCTGATTGATGATGTAAACGGAAATACGCTCGTCCAGGCCTCCACCTTGGATCCTGAGATCAAGAGCCAAAACGATAACGGCGGCAATACGGAAGCAGCTTCCGCAGTAGGAAAATTGATTGCCGAACGCGCACTCGATCAGGACATCGAAGAAGTTGTCTTTGACCGCGGAGGCTACATCTATCACGGCCGCGTCGCCGCTCTGGCTCAGGCCGCCAGAGATGCCGGCCTGAAGTTTTAAGCGAGGAGGTAAGCATGCAAAACGATTCTAATAAATCAGAATTAATGGAGCGTGTCATTCATATCAGACGTGTTTCCAAGACCGTTAAAGGCGGACGCAATATCCGTTTTGCCGCATTGGTAGTGGTCGGTGACGGCAAAGGCCGTGTCGGCAAAGGTGTCGGCAAATCTATTGAAATTCCCGAAGCGATCCGCAAAGGGATTGAAGCAGCCAAACGGGATATGATTACCATCCCGCTGGACGGCACGACCATTCCCCATACCTATATCGGCCGTTACGGGGCAGGTCAGGTCCTGATGAAACCCGCTAATCCCGGTACCGGTGTTATTGCCGGCGGTCCGGTGCGTGCGGTGATGGAGCTGGCCGGCGTCAAGGACGTCCGAACCAAGTCTCTCGGGTCCAACAATCCGAATAACGTCGTCAATGCGACGATGGAAGGACTCCGGGCGATGAAGTCCGTTGAGGATGTCGCAAAGATCCGCGGCAAGAAGCCGGAAGAGATTCTTTGAGGAAGGACAGGTGCGACATGGGTAAGTTAAAAATTACACTCAAAAGAAGTACCAACAGTACTTACTTCAGACATAAGAGAACAGTTGAAGCTTTAGGTCTCAAGAAGGTCGGCCAGTCTGTCGAGAGAGAAGATACGCCTGCTGTCCGAGGCATGGTTCGTCAGGTAAATTATCTGGTAGACTGTGAAGAGATCTGAGGAAGGAGACCGGAGAATGAAACTTAACGAATTAAAAGCAAATCCGGGTTCCGGCAAGAAGGCTTTCCGCAAGGGCCGCGGTCGCGGTTCAGGCGGCGGCAAGACGGCCGGACGCGGACATAAAGGACAAAAATCTCGTTCCGGAAGCAGCATCCGCTGGGGCTTTGAAGGCGGTCAGACCCCTTTGTTCCGCCGTCTGCCCAAGCGCGGCTTCAATAACAGCCGTTTTGCCAAGCGCTATATCGAAGTTCCGATTAAGCGTCTGCAGAATTTTGAAGACGGCACCGTTGTGGATGCCGCTCTGATTAAAGAGAGCGGTCTGGCCAATGTAACCGGAAAGCATGACGGGATTAAAATTCTCGGCGGCGGTGAGCTTGACAAAAAGCTGACGGTTCGTGCCGCGAAGTTTACGGCTTCTGCTAAAGAAGCAATCGAAAAGGCCGGGGGCCGGGCTGAGGAGGTATAATTCATGGCGAGCATGGTAGGAACCTTGAAGAATGCTTTTCGGGTACCCGAACTGCGCAAGCGCATGTCTTTTACCTTATTCATAATCATTCTGTTTCGGATCGGCGCGCATATTCCCGTCCCGGGAATTGACCGCGCCGCCTTTACGAATCTGATCCGGAATTTCGGTCAGTTAGGTCAGATGATGGATATCATTTCGGGCGGTGCTTTGACCTCCGTCTCGATCTTTTCGCTGGGTGTGCAGCCGTATATTAATGCGTCGATTATCATTCAGCTTCTGACCGTGGCGATTCCCGCCTTGGAAGAACTGGCAAAAGAAGGCGAGACGGGCCGCAAGAAGATTCAGAAGATTACCCGCTATACGATGATCGGCCTGGCTCTGCTTCAGTCCTTCGCGTTCTGGTATTCGACCCGGGACGCTCAGGTGGCGCAGATTCCGTCGGCGATCAATGCGATCGTGGTCATTTTCAGCTTTACGGCCGGTACGGCGCTTGTGACCTGGCTCGGTGAGCAGATCAATGACAAGGGAGTCGGCAACGGCATCTCCATTCTGATTTTTGTCGGTATCGTTTCACGTGTGCCGCAAATGCTCAGCTCGCTGTGGCTTACGGTAAGAAGCTGGGATGTCAATCGTAATTGGGGTCCTGTTGTGGCGACGCTTTTGCTGCTTGTCTTTATTGCCGTTTCGCTGGCGCTTCTGACCTTCGTCGTCTTTATCCAGTTGTCGGAAAGACGTATTCCGGTTCAGTATTCCAAACGCGTTGTCGGACGCAAGCAGTACGGCGGACAGAGTACGTATCTGCCGATTAAAGTCAACCAGTCCGGCGTGCTTCCGGTTATTTTTGCGACGTCGATCTCGCAGCTGCCCTCGCTGATCATAAGTTTCTTCTTTTATGACAGCAAAGGAAAAGTTGTGACGTTCTTCCGGACACTCGGGGCCAACCCCCTGTACTATGTGATTATGGCTTTCCTGATTCTGGGCTTTACGTTCTTCTATTCCATGATTCAGTTTAACCCGATTGAGATTGCCAATAATCTGCAGAAAAACGGCGGCTATATTCCCGGTATCCGGCCGGGCCGTCCGACTTCGGAGTTTATCAGCAAGACAGCGGGCCGTCTGAATTGGTTCGACGCCTTTTTCCTGATTATCATTACCCTGATCCCCATGATTGTGGGAACGATCACGAATACTCAGGCGATTTGGTTCGGCGGTACATCCGTCATCATTATGGTCGGTGTCTGCACGGACCTGGTGAATCAGCTTGAATCTCAGATGATGATGAAGCATTACAAAGGCTTCCTGAGCTGATTTATGAGAGACGAAGACAATACAATTAAATGAGAAGAAGCAGCAGGCCTGACCCCTCGGGGAAAGGCTTTGCTGTTTTTTGCCTGCGGTATAATGCAGGCGGAGCAATTGCATGAAGGAGCAGTGTTTATGAGAATGACAATATTAGGTCCTCCGGGATCGGGCAAAGGAACGCTTGCCGGAAAAATCAGTGAGAATCTGGGGATTGTCCATATTTCCACCGGAGACATTTTCCGCAAGAACATCCGGGAGAATACCGAACTGGGACGTCAGGCTAAGGCGTATATGGACAAAGGGGATTTAGTGCCGGATGAGCTGACCATCCGCATGCTCGCGGAGCGCATCGCAGAAGAGGATGCGCAGGAAGGCTTTTTGCTGGACGGATTTCCGCGTACAATAGAACAAGCGGATGCTTTGGCCGAACTTTTGGAAAAAGAAGGCAAAAGCCTGGATATGGCGCTTAACATTTTTGTTCCGGACCGCTTGATTATGGAAAGACTCTCCGGACGCCGGGTCTGCCCGCAATGCGGCGCGACGTATAATATCTACACGCAGCCGAGCAAGGTGGAAGGCACCTGTGATGCCTGCAAGAGCGCTCTGATCCAAAGAGAAGATGATAAAGAAGATACGATCCGCCGCCGGCTTGATACGTATCAGGAAAAAACAGCCCCGCTTATTCAATATTACGAGGAGCGCAAGCTGTTGAATACGGTTGATAATTCCGGGACGGTCAATGAAACTTGGGAACAGCTGGAGGAAATTTTACCGGAATGATAAGTCTTAAGAGTAAAGATGAAATAGAAAAAATAAGAAAAGCGGGAAGCCTCGTTAAAAAAGTTCTGGAAAATATGGAAGAGGCCATACGGCCCGGGATCAGCACCCTTGAACTGGAACTGCTGGCCCGTGAAGTCATTGAGAATGCAGGCGGCAGCGCCCCCTGTATCGGCTACGGAGACCCGCCGTTTCCGGCGGCGACCTGTATTTCAACGGATGAAGTGGTCGTCCACGGTATTCCCTCGGCGAATCAGGTACTCGCCGAAGGCCAGATTGTCACCTTTGATGTCGTCTGTGAACTGGACGGCTGGATGGCGGATGCTGCGCGGACCTTTCCGGTCGGCAGAATCAGTGAAGAAAAACAGGCCTTGAGTGATACGGCGAAATCGGCATTCTATGCCGGACTTGAACAAGCTGTGCCGGGCAATCATATCGCGGATATCTCGGCGGCCGTACAAAAGGAAGCAGAAGGAAAAGGCTACAGTGTAATTCGTGAACTGACCGGACACGGGATCGGCCGGAGCATGCATGAATCACCGGATGTTCCGAATTATGTAACCAGAAGACGCGGACCGCGTTTGCAGGAAGGCATGGTGATCTGCATTGAGCCGATGATTGCCTGCGGTGAACGCTATATTGTTTTGGGTAATGACGGCTGGACGGTCTCAATGCGGGATAAACGCCCCGCAGCCCATTACGAAAACACAATTGTAATTACAGCAGACGGTCCGGAGATCCTGACCGTTTAAGGAGGAAAAATGGCTAAGGAAGGCGTAATCGAAGTAGAAGGCATCGTTGAAGAGGTGCTCCCGAATGCAAACTTTAAAGTGAGGCTGGAAAACGGCCATATGGTTTTGGCACACATTTCCGGCAAATTAAGACAAAATTACATTAAAATTCTGCAGGGCGACCGGGTAACATTGGAGTTATCTCCGTATGACTTGGATCGCGGAAGAATTACCTGGCGCGCAAAATAAAGATAAACTCTTGTGTACTTTGCAGTAATATGGCTAAAATTCGCTTGAATTATGCTATAAATTCATGATTTTAGCCAAGTTCTCTTGCAAAGTCAATTTATTCTGCTAGAATATTACAGCATGCGCTCTCCACAGAGGAGAGTGGTCTTTCTGTGAGTATAAATTGGGAGGTGCGCAAATGAAAGTAAGATCTTCAGTAAAGAGAATGTGTGAAAAGTGTCGTGTGATCCGCCGCAAAGGCCGCGTGATGGTCATTTGTTCGGATCCCAAACATAAACAAAGACAGGGCTGAGTACCTGCCTTAAGCGGAGACAGGGCCGATACTCCCTGTCCCCCGTTAAATAGGGAATAACACGTTGGGCGCGGCTGCCGCCGAGACTGGCGATCTGCCCGTGCGTGATTATATATAGATGAATAATAATACAGATACTACTTTGGAGGTATAACAGATGGCTCGTATATCAGGTGTTGACGTGCCGAATGATAAGCGTGTGGAAATTGCCCTGACCTACATTTACGGTGTCGGGCGTACACGTTCAAACGAAATTTTAGCCAAGTGTGATATAGATCCGGATACGCGTGTTAAAAATCTGACAGATGATGAACTCGCTAAAATCCGTGATGTTTTGGAAGACTATCAGATTGAAGGTGACCTCCGCCGCGAAGTCGCCATGAATATCAAGCGTTTGCAGGAAATCGGCAGTTATCGCGGACGCCGTCACAGACAGGGGCTTCCTGTCCGGGGACAGCGTACCAAGACAAATGCCAGAACCCGCAAGGGTCCGCGTCGCAGCATGGCGAATAAGAGAAGATAAAGGGAGGTTAACGGTTACGTATGGCGACTAAAAGCAAAACCGGCAAAGCCGGCAGAACAAGAAGAAGAAAGCTGCGTAAGAATGTTGACCGCGGTCAGGTCCATATTCACGCAACTTTTAATAATACGATCGTGAGCATTACCGATATGCAGGGTAATGTCATCTCCTGGTCGAGCGCAGGTGCTCAGGGCATGAGAGGTTCCCGGAAAGGAACGTCTTTTGCAGCTCAGGTATCCAGCGAAGCGGCTGCCCAGGCTGCCGTCGATCAGGGTCTGAGAACAGTGGAGGTTTATGTCAAAGGACCGGGTTCCGGCCGTGAGTCCGCAATTCGCGCGCTCGGTACGGTTGGTCTGGAGGTCACAATGCTTAAAGATGTGACGCCGATTCCCCATAACGGCTGCAGACCTCCCAAGAAGAGAAGAATGTAATCCAGGAGGACTTGAATGGCTAGATATACAGATGCTTCCTGCCGCCTTTGCCGCAGAGAAGGTGAAAAATTATTCTTGAAGGGTACACGTTGCTATTCCAGTAAATGTGCGCTGGCCAAGCGTGGTTATGCTCCCGGCCAGCACGGTCCGGCGGGCTCGCGCCGCAAGCGCTCAGAGTATGGTTTGCAGCTTCGTGAGAAACAGAAGACAAAACGTTTTTACGGTGTACAGGAAAAACAGTTCCGCAATCTTTATGAACGTGCCGACAGGCAGAAAGGCAACACAGGTGTAAATTTCCTGCGCCTTTTGGAGCTGAGATTCGATAATATCGTTTATCGTCTCGGACTGGCCGAGTCAAGAGCCGAGGCCAGACAGCTTGTGACACACGGTCACTTCACGGTGAACGGGAAGAAGGCAAATATTCCTTCGATGACCCTCGAAGCCGGGGATGAGATCGCTGTTGCCGAAGGTTCCAGATCCAAGCCGCGTTTCAAAGAACTGGAAGTCAATCGTACAATCCCGCATTGGCTGAGCCTTGATGCTGAGAATCTTAAAGGCAAAATTGTACAGGTTCCGAACAGAGAAGATGTGGATGTGGAAGTCACCGAACGCTTGATCGTTGAGCTTTACTCCCGTTAATCACATCAGAACTTTTATACTGTTCGTTTTTTATGTGCACAACCCGGGAGGTAAATAATGTTAGAATTCAGTAAACCGGTTATTACGACGGCAGACATGTCCGAAGACGGATCTTACGGCAAGTTTGTAGTTGAACCGCTCGAACGTGGTTACGGGATCACGCTCGGAAACTCCCTGCGTCGCGTATTGCTTTCTTCTTTGGAAGGAGCGGCCGTAACGGCCTTGCGCGTAGACGGTATATTCCATGAGTTTTCTACGGTAAAAGGCGTCATCGAAGATATGACGGAAATCATTTTGAATGTGAAAGGCATTCGCATCAAAATGAACGTTGAAGGACCGAAAACGGTCTACCTGAGCAGTGAAGAAGGCACCACGGGTGTCCTGACTGCAGGGGATATTGTCCACGATGATGAGATTGAAATTATGAATCCGGATCACGTGATTGCCACACTGAACAGTGAGGCGCGCGTATTCATGGAACTGACCATCAGCCGGGGCCGCGGCTATAACACCGCGGAAGATAATAAGTGGCCGAATCAGCCGATCGGTGTTATTCCGATTGATTCGATTTTCACACCTATCTATAAAGTAAATTACAGCGTTGAAAATACCCGTGTCGGTCAATTTACCGACTATGACAAGCTGACTTTGGAAGTGTGGACGGATGCCACGATCTCAGCCGAAAACGGTTTGAGCCAGGCTTCAGAGATTCTTATTAAACATCTTTCCTTGTTCCTCAATCTTGACGAGGCGGAAGATCCCGAACTTGAAGAAGAGGAAGAAGAAGAGGATGAGCATGATCAGGTATTAGATACTGCGATCGAGGATATGGACTTTTCAGTCAGAACGTATAATTGTCTTAAGCGTGCGTCCTTCAACACCATCGGTGATTTGGTGGTCCGTACCGAAGAAGATATGATGAAAGTCCGTAATCTCGGCAAGAAATCGCTCGAAGAGGTCCAGACCAAGCTGGATGAACTCGGGCTCAAGCTGGCGGAATCGCCTGAGGCTTAAAGCTGATATTGATTAAACTCGTAATTAGGAGGAAACTATGTCCGGATATCGTAAATTAGGCCGTAAGACCAATATCAGACTCAGCATGTTGAAAAATCTGACGACCGAACTTATCGTATCGGGGAAGGTGGTCACCACCGTGCCCCGGGCGAAAGAGGTGAGACGTATTGCTGAGAAACTGATCACGGAAGCGGTGCGTGAGGCGGATGCCTTCAGCACGCGCGAGATCCTTGTGTCCGCAGCTAAGCTGGACGGCAAGGGCAAAAAGGTCTTGGCGGAGCAAACATCAGTTAATGACAGAAAATACTACACGGTAGAGCGTGAATTGAAAACAGAAGAAGTTCAGGTGGATGAGCCGAGCCGTCTGGCGGCCCGCCGTCGTGCCATGAACTGGCTGAACTAAGGCAAAGACGAGGAAGGCAATGACGTTAA
>CALLQJ010000069.1 GCA_938014865.1 uncultured Fastidiosipila sp. | reverse complement strand
AAACTGGCGGCCGTCCACCTGTGCATGAAAGACGACCCGGAATTCAGCTGAGGAGGAGAGCTATGAAAGATTATTATAAATTAACGGCAGAAGAACTCGGACAGGACGCGAAGATCCCGCTTGTCAAGCTGGGTGAAACCGGCGAGGTATTTTATGAAATCGCCCGTGAGATGATTGCCTGCATCCAAGAAAAGGCCGAGGCCGGTGAAGACTGTGTCATGATCGTGCCGGTCGGCCCGGTCGGGCAGTACCCCATCTTTGTGCGCCTGGTGAATGAAGGCAATATTTCGCTCAAGCACGTCACCTTCGTCAATATGGATGAATACCTGACGGATGATGAAGAGTGGATTGACGCGTCGGACAACTTGAGCTTCCGCGGCTTTATGGAAAGAACCGTTTACAGCAAGATTAAAAAAGAGCTTGTGATGCCTGAAGAACAGCGTTATTTCCCGGACCCCAAGGACCCCGGAAAGATCACGAGATTCCTCGAAAAGCATCCGGCGGATCTTTGCGTCGGCGGCATCGGGATCACGGGCCATGTTGCCTTTAATGAACCCGAAGACGTCAGCCCCGAGGAGTATTTAACGAGAACGACGCGGGTGATCGAGATTGCGCCCGAGACTAAAACCAGCAACGCGATTGCGGATCTGAGCGGCGCCATTGAAGCCATGCCCAAAAAGGCGGCGACCATCGGCATTAAAGAGATCTATGACGCGAAAAAGATTCGTCTCTATGTCTTCCGTGACTGGCACCGTGCCGTCATCAGACGGGCTGCCTACGGTGAGCCCTCGGCCGGATTCCCCGTAAGTCTTTTGCAGAAGCATCCTGACTGCAGCATTACCTGCAATGCCAATGCCGCACATCCGGCTGTCGAATAAAGCCGCCGCGGTTTAAAACAAAAAAGAAAAGGAGTTAAAACTATGTCTTATACTACACTGTATCCCTTGCTGAAAGCAGCGGAAAAAGGCCGTTTCGCTTTCGGTGCATTTAACGTCAACGCCCAGGTTCAGGTGGAAGCTGCCCTGGATACGCACTATACCTTCCACTCCGCCGCCATCCTGCAAGGTGCAGAGATGTCCAACGGATTCTTCTCCGGCCGGCCCGATTACAAAAATGCCACGATGGAAGACAAGAAGAAAGGCGCCGAGCGTCTGGTGGCTATTGTGAAAAAGAAAGCCGCCGAAGTGCCGATCCCCGTTGTCCTGCATCTCGACCACGGCAAAAGCTTCGACATCTGCAAGACCTGTATCGACGCCGGCTATTCTTCGGTGATGATCGACGCTTCGTCTTTGCCCTATGAAGAGAATGTTGAGCTGACGCGTGAAGTCGTCAAATACGCCCACGAGCGCGGGGTCTCCGTAGAAGCGGAACTCGGTGTGCTGGCCGGCGTAGAAGATGATGTAAAAGCTCAGATTCATACCTATACCAATCCTTTGACCGCTTTGGATTTCTGCCGCAAAACGGGCGTAGACTGCCTGGCTATTTCCTACGGCACCAGTCACGGCGCGAATAAAGGAAAGAACGTCAAGCTGCGCAAAGAGATTGCGATTGCCACCAAGGAACTGCTCCTGCATGAAGGCATTTTCGCCATGCTCGTCTCGCACGGTTCCTCCAGTGTTCCGCCCTATCTGGTGAAGTCCATTAATAACCGCGGCGGCGCACTCAAGAATGCTGCGGGTATTCCGATCGAACAGCTCAAACCCGTCATTCAGGAAGGCGGCATCGCCAAGATCAATGTCGACACCGACATCCGTCTGGCTGTGACCAACAATGTCCGGGAACTCTTCCTGCGCCATCCGGAATACAAAGATGATCCTGAGCTTTCGCAAGTGAATAAAGTGCTTGAAGAACAGCCTGAGAACTTTGATCCGCGTGTCTACAGTGCCCCCATCATCGATATGATCCTTACGGGTGAATGCAAGAACGACGCTGAAAAAGCGATCTCTGAATGCTTCTATCGCGGAACGGTCGAGGCCATCGGACAGAATATGGCCGGCTTCGGACAGATCGGCAGCAGCTATCTGACCGAGAGCCCCACGCTGGATGAGATGGCGGAATTCTACCGCAAGCAGAACGCGTAAAAGGAGCTTAAGAAGATGAAGGAAAGAATTTTAATTGCACACGGCGGGGGGCCCACCCCCGTCATTAACAGCTCTTTGCAGGGCGTCGTCGAAAGCGCGAGAAAAAGCGGTAAAGTAGAAAAAATTTATGCCGCCCGCTTCGGAGCTGAAGGAATTTTAGCCGATGACCTGATGGACATGTCGGAGTTTTCGGACCATACGATCAGCCTTCTGGCCAACACACCGGCCAGTGCCATCGGTTCATGCCGCTATAAGCTTTCGGAAAAAGACTATGAGCCCTTGCTCGAAGTCTTCAAGAAGCATAAAATTACGGCCTTTTTCTATAACGGCGGGAACGACTCTATGGATACCTGCCATAAAATCGATGAATTAGCCAAACGCGAAGGCCTCGATCTTAAAGTGATCGGGATTCCTAAGACCATCGATAATGACCTGGCCGTTACGGACCATTCTCCGGGCTACGGCTCGGCGGCCCGTTACGCGGCGATCTCCGCATCGGAACTGGCGTTGGATGCATCAGGACTTCCGATTCATGTTGTGGTCCTGGAATTGATGGGCCGGAACGCGGGCTGGATTACCGCAGCCGGAGCGCTCGCCTCGAAGCTGACGAATACCGAACAAATGGTGCTCTTGCCGGAGCGGCCTTATGAAGAAGAACGTTTTATGGCAGAAGTCAAGAAGCGTTTTGCCCGCGGCAAAGGCCTTCTGGTTACGATCAGCGAAGGTCTCCATGATAAAGACGGGCACATGATCGGCGACAGCGGGATCGTGGACGGTTTCGGCCATACGGTTCCGGGCGGAGCGGCTCAGGCCTTGTCCGAACAGATCATGCAGAAAACCGGCTTAAAGTCCAGATCGGAAAAACCGGGTCTTTTAGGCAGAACGTCTATGCCCTATGTTTCCGAAGTAGACCGCAAAGAAGCTTATGCTGTCGGCGCCAAAGCCGTAGAGCTTGTTTTGACCGGCGAAAGCGGCTATATGGTTACCATCGAAGCCGAACGTGAAAACGGCTACAGTTTCAAGACCGGCAAAGCCCCGCTCAAGGACGTTGCCAATGTCGAAAAGAAATTCCCGCAGGAATGGATCACGGATGACGGCTTCGGGATTAACGAAGAGTTCTTCGATTACCTCCTGCCGCTTATCGGCGAGGAGCTTCCCGAATACGCGATCCTGCGAAAATAAAATAAAAAGGAAAAAACATGCCTAAACAAAAGACAGGAGTTTTTGACTTTATCCGAGAAGAAGCCGCCTATTATTTTAATAAACTTCGTATTCCGGAGGCGGAGCGTCCGGCCTTGGAGCTCTCTGCCGCTCCGGAAAAGTTTGCAGCCGATGATCCGGACCGGGACGATGCCTTCAGGCTTTCATTAGCCGAAGGCAGACTCCGGATTGAAGGCAGCAATGCGCGTTCTTGTCTGATCGCATTTTACCGCTTTCTGTATGAACTCGGTGTGCGTTTCCCCAGACCCGGACGTGAGTACGAAATATTTCCCGAAGCATGTGAACTGCCCGACAGCCTTCAGCTGGAAGAAGAAGCGTCGTACCGGCATCGCGGAGTTTGTATTGAAGGCGCAGACAGTGTCGAGAATGTGCTCGATTTTATTGACTGGCTGCCTAAGATTTACTGCAACAGTTTCTTTCTGCAGTTCTTTTATTCCTATGATTTTCTGCGCAAATGGTATGCGCATTTCAATAACCCCCTGATTAAGCCGGAACACTACGGCCTCAAAGAGCATCTGCCGCATGATGAGGCGATGACAGAGGCTTTGCAAAGCCGGGGGCTTTTGCAGCAGCGAGTGGGACACGGCTGGACCGCGCAGGCGTTGGGCTTTGACGGGCTCGGCTGGGATGCGGCGGATCAGGCGGGAGATCCTGAAAAGCTTCAAAGAGCTGCAGAAGTAGACGGAAAGAGAGAGCTGGTCGGAGGAAGGCCCTTGCTGACCAATCTCTGCCTCTCGGATGAAGACGCCCGCAGGGCTTTTGTTCAGGCGGTGGCGGATTATGCCGAAGCGCATGAAGCGGTAGACGTTCTGCATGTCTGGCTGGCCGATTCGCTGAACAGCGTCTGCGAATGTGAAGCCTGCCGGAAGACGCAGATTTCCGATCAGTATGTCCTGCTCTTAAATGAGATTGACGAGGAACTCACGGCACGTCATATCGACAGCAAGATTTGTTTCTTGATTTATCTGGATCTGCTCTGGCCGCCCCGGAAAGCGATTTTGAAAAATCCGGAACGGTTTATTTTAATGTTTGCGCCGATCAGCCGGACCTTTGAGAAATCCCTGGCTGACACGCCATATCCGCCGGAAGTCGAGATGCCGCCCTATAAGCGGAATGCCGTGCGGCTCCCGGTCAACCTGGCCGAGAATCTGACCTTTTTGTACGGCTGGCAGGCCATGGAGAAGACGGATTCCTTTATCTACGATTATCCGCTCGGCAGGGCACATTACGGCGATCTGGGCTATATGAAAATTTCCCGGGTCATCGCCAAAGATACCGAAGAGCTCGAGCGCCTGGGACTGAACGGCTATATCAGCTGTCAGGAACTTCGGACGGCTCTGCCTTCGGCACTGCCGAACTATGTCATGGGGCATAAGCTCTGGCAGAAAGATGCGTCGGCGGAGGCCTTGGAAGAGGACTATTTCAAATCCGTCTACGGCGGGGAAGGCGAGGAGATCAAAGCTGCCTTATCGGAGCTTTCGAGACTTTCCGATACGGACTATGTCAACGGCAAGATGGCGCCGGAACAGCCCGAACTTGCCGAGCGTTTCCGTTCGGGAGAAGAGGCTTCTGCAGCACTTGAAAGACGCCTTCAGGAATGCCTGAAAAGAGCACAGAAAGAAAAAGAGCGACTCTATATGAGTGAACTCCTGCATTATGCCGGCTATGCCCGCAGAATGTTCCGGGCTCTGGCCTTGCGGGCCGAAAAAGACGTTAAGCCGGAGGACTTGGAAGAGGCATGGAAAGAGGTCTGTCTTTACCTGCAGGAAGGCGAACATCTTTATCAAAAAGGCTTTGACGTTTACCGGCTGATTGAGGTGGCCTCGCATTTTACGAAGATGCCGCCTTTTGACGAGCCTTTTCCCGGCTATGCAGAGCAGATGACGATGCGAAAGCTTGAATAAAAGGTTTTCATAAAAAGGCCGGGCGATCAAAACTCTCGCGGACGGCCTGAAAGCTCTGTTTTGCATACAGCCTTTAGCTGACTCAGACAAGACAGCGGAGAGGATCTTACGAGATTCATCCGCTGTTTTTTTATGTGAAACTTTAAAGTGAAAAGCACGGAATTCGTGTAATTACGAATAATTGAAGAAAAATCATTACTTATGCATATTGTCGTAAAGTGTGACTAAAGTTCGAATAAGAAGTGTATTATCTTCTTGTTTTTGTTGAAATAAACTTGCATTTTAAATAATTAAATGGTTTAATTTATCTATATTGACCAATCGGGCAGCCCTAAGCTCGGCATATCGGGTAAATATTGCCGGGCGCTTTCGGAGTATTTCGCTCAAAGGAGGACGTCAAAAATTTAAAGGTAAAGCGAGGTCATTATGGCAAAAGAAAAAAAGAAAAAAACACGTACGCCGTTAAATTCAAGTGAACTAACGGGGTGGAAACGAAAAAGGCTGGGTTACAAACTTAATTTTCAGAAGAATTGGGACATGTATCTTCTGATTCTGCCTTTGCTGATCTATTTCATTATCTTCCGCTACGCGCCGATGTACGGGGTGCAGATTGCCTTCCGCAAATACCGCGCAGCGGACGGCATCCGGGGCAGTCAATGGGTGGGGCTGGCTAATTTCAAACGCTTTTTCTCAAATTATCAGTTTAAGCAGATTATCCGAAACACCTTGACCTTGTCCTTTATGGGA
This sequence comes from uncultured Fastidiosipila sp., assembly GCA_938014865.1. GTDB lineage: Bacteria > Bacillota > Clostridia > Saccharofermentanales > Fastidiosipilaceae > JAAYZH01. The sequence continues at coordinate 21,727 of CALLQJ010000069.1, read as the reverse complement.
CTTCTCTTAGGGTTCTTGCCGCCGATCATTTTTGCGCTCTTGCTCAATCAGATGGACAACGGCAAATTCCGAAAACTGGTTCAGACCATTTCCTATCTGCCGCACTTTATTTCGACGGTGGTTATGGTCAGTATCCTTTTTGTTTTCCTTTCGCCGACGAGCGGTCCGCTGAATAAGCTGATTGAATTTTTCGGCGGGGAGGCGAGAAACTTCATGGGCAGTCCGACTCTTTTCCCTTGGGTCTATGTTCTGTCCGGCATCTGGCAGGGGATGGGCTATTCGGCCATCATCTACATTGCGTCGTTAACCTCGGTGAGTCCCGAGTACTATGAAGCGGCGATGGTGGACGGTGCGAGCAAGTTCCAGCGCATGATCCACATTGACATTCCTTTCCTCGTTCCGATGATCACAACGATGTTTATCCTGAGTGCGGGGCGCATCATGAGCATCGGCTATGAGAAAACCTTCCTGATGCAGACACCGCTTAATATCAGTGCGAGTGAGATCATTTCAACCTATGTGTATAAAGTGGGTCTGATCAATTCCGACTTCTCCTATTCAGCGGCGGTCAGTTTATTTAATAACGTGATCAACTTGATACTGATCTTGACCGTGAACTGGATTACACGCCGCATGAGCCGTGAAAATGCTCTGTGGTAAGGCAAGAGAAAGGAATACAAAATGGCTGTTAAATATAAAATGAAAAAGACACCTGGCGATATAGTCTTTACGGTGATTAACTATATTATTCTGACGGCGGTTCTTCTGGCGGTCTTATACCCTCTGTGGTTTATTTTGATCGCATCATTTTCGGATCCGAATCTGGTGACCTTAGGGAAAGTCCTGTTTAAACCGGCGGGTGTTACCCTTGAAGGCTACAAAAAAGTTTTTGAATACTCACAGGTATGGACGGGGTTCCGGAATTCCGTTATCTATACTGTTATCTATACCTTTTTGTCCACTTATCTGGTGCTGACGGGCGGCTATTTCCTCGTACGAAAAGACGTGATCGGAAATGGCTTTATTACAGGTTTCTTCATGTTCACGATGTTCTTCAGCGGCGGTTTGATCCCGACCTTCCTGGTCGTGGAGAAACTCGGCATGGTCGACAGCATGTGGTCCGTGATTATTCCGGGAGCCGTATCGGTTTACAACATGATCATTGCCCGCTCTTTTTTCCAGACAACGATTCCGAAGGAACTGCGTGAAGCGTCCGAACTGGACGGCTGCAGCAATATTCGCTTCTTCTTCTCGGTCGTTATACCGCTTTCCACGACGATCATCGCCGTCCTGGCCTTGTTCCATGCGGTGGCCGAGTGGAATGCCTATTTCGACGCCATGATCTATCTGAAGAGCAGCAAAAAAGCACCGCTCCAGATCGTACTCAGAGATATTTTAATCATGAACGAAGTGGACAGCTCCATGCATATGGATGCTGCCAGTATGGACGAGCGTCAACGCATATCCGATATGCTGAAGTATGTCTTGATCATCGTATCAAGCATACCGATGCTGATCCTCTATCCGTTTATTCAGAAACACTTTGTACAAGGTGTGATGATAGGCTCTGTCAAGGGCTGAGAAAAGTAATGAATAAAGGCTTTTTCATAAGCAAAAGGAGGCAAAAATGAAAAAGACAATTGTAAAAGTCATGGCTTCTTTAATGGCGCTTACAATGTTTGCCGGCTGCGGTAAATCCGGAGATAACGGCAAAGACACAGGCGGCGATAAAGAAACCCAACAAGAAGAAAAAGAAAAGCCGGATGACAAAGATGACGGCAAAAAAGACGGAGACAAAAAAGATGACGGTGAGAAGCCGCATTATAACATTATGGTAGACTTCCGTCCCCAGCATGAAGACTTCGATAAAATGCCGGTCGTGCAGCAGATCCTGGACGATGCGGGCATTGAAGTCGAGTGGGAGCAGGTCGGCGACGCCGCCGTGACGGAAAGAAAAAACATTGCGATTTCGACGGGGACAATGCCGGATGCAATGCTCGGCATGGCCAACACCAATGACGTGATGCAGAACTACGAACTCTTCCTGCCTTTGAATGAGTACATAGATACCCTGCCGAATGTCAGTGCGATTATGGAAGAGAATCCGGAAGCGAAGCAGTTCCTCACCTTCCCCAACGGGAATATTTATTCATTCCCCTTTGTTCAGGAACGTGAATACGAAGGCTTCCCGGATCAGCTTTACATTAATAAGACCTGGGTCGAAGAACTCGGTCTGGAGATGCCGACTAACTATGAAGAGTACGCCGAAGTGCTCAAAGCCTTCAAAGAAGGCGATCCGAACGGCAACGGCGAAGCGGACGAAATTCCGTTTACGATGATGATCGACCATTCTTACTTCGGACCTTATTCCATGTACGGTATGTTCGGCCGTCTGGACAACCCGAACCGCCTCGTCATAGAAGACGGCAAGGTCATCTTTACGGCAGACAAGGAAGAATGGAAAGAAGCGACCAAGTGGTTTGCGAGTCTTTATGAAGACGATCTGATCGACCCCGAAAGCTTTACGCAGGACAGAAGCATGCTCTTTGCGAAGGGCAAAGCAGATCCGATGCTGATCGGTTCGACGAACGCATTCCTGCTTGATAACGTGGTCGGTGCCGACAGAATGGAACACTATGAATTTGTTCTGCTCGAAGGCGTCAACGGCCATAAAGAACTGCGTTACACATCCTTCCCGGTTCAGAACCGCACCTATAATGTTGTCAACGCGGAAATTGAGAATCCGGAACCTCTGATGAAGTTCTACGATATCTGCCTGGATGAGAGCAAGCATTATCCGCTGCAGACCGTTTTCGGACTGATCGGAAAACAGCTTGTCGAGACAGATGTAGAAGGCAAAGAATTCGAGTTTGCGATTGCGCCCGAAGGCTTGAGCCAGGACGACTATCGTTATAAAGACGCACCGTCCAACTTCCCGACTTATCTGACCAAGGATTCCTGGAATTCCGTTGTCCACGCCCCCGACGTTGCCCGCAAAGAGGCAATTCTTGAGGACGTGAGACCTTATCTCGAAAAAGAAAGCATGCCGCCTCTGCTCTTTACCGAGGAAGAGACGCAGGAGCTTTCCGACGTGAATTCGGCGCTGATGGACTATGTATCACAGCAGCAGGCACTTTGGATCAGCAACCAGAGCGACATCGATGCGGACTGGGATAACTACATTGAAACCCTTAACAATATGGGTCTGGAGACGTATATTAGGCTGTATCAGCAGGCATATGATCGTTTCTATGCAGACTAATCGTATTTAAAGGCTGCCCGGGTGCCTCGCTGTACCCGGGCTTTTTTTATCGGAAAAACACGTTGAAAAGAGGCTAAAATGTATTCTTATCTCGGCAGAAAAGTTATTTTTATTATGGTAGACAGTCAGCGCTGGGATATGGTCGGCTGTTATGCGGATAACGGCATCAAGACCCCTAATCTTGACCGTCTGGCCGCAGAAGGGATCCGCTACGAACGCGCCTATGACTGCCAGCCGGTCTGCGGACCGGCCCGTTCGGCGATTTTCACGGGAAATTTCCCCCACAGCAACGGCGCTTGGGCCAACTCCATTGCCCCCGCCATGAACTGGAAAACCATCGGACAAAGACTTCAGGATCAGCGTTTTCATACCGCGTATATCGGCAAGTGGCATCTGGACGGAGGCGACTATTTCGGCCTCGGCGAGTGCCCGGACGGCTGGGATCCCGAGTACTGGTACGATATGCGCAATTATCTGCAGGAGCTCCCGGACGACGAAACACGCTATCTCTCCCGGCAGGGGAAGACGGCCTATGAGCCCGGCGTAACGAGTGCCTTCACCTATGCGCACCGCTGCACGGACCGGGCCCTCGACTTTGTGGAGAATCACCGCGAAGAAGATTACTTCCTTGTTGTCAGTTACGATGAGCCGCACGGCCCCTCGCTTTGCCCCGAACCTTATGCGTCCATGTATAAAGATTACGCCTTCCCGAAAGCACCCAATATCTGGGATGAACTGGAGGCCAAGCCGGGCTACCAAAAAGTCTGGGCAGGGGATCGCCTGGCCATCGATAAGGATGAGCTAGAGCTCAAGAGCACGCTCTTTTTAGGCTGCAACAGCTATGTTGACAGTCAGATCGGGCGGCTGCTGGATAGCATCGACCGCTATGCTCCCGATGCTTTAGTCATCTATACCTCGGATCACGGCGACGCCATGCTCTCGCATTCGCTTTATGCCAAGGGACCGAGCATGTATGACGAAATTGCCCGCGTCCCCTTTATCGTCAGAGCACCGGGCGGGGCCCGGGGCGCTGTGTCGCCGCATCCGGTCTCGCATATTGACATTGCGCCGACCATCTTGGACTACCTGGGGCTCCCCGTACCGAAGCTTTTGGACGGCAAGTCCCTGGTCGAAACCTTTACAAATCCGGATAAACGCATCAACGACTATGTCTTTACGGAGTTTTCCCGCTATGAAATCGACCATGACGGTTTCGGCGGCTTCCAGCCCATGCGGGGCGTTTTCGACGGCCGCTATAAGCTGTCGATTCATCTGGAATCCGATGATGAACTTTATGATATGGAAGAAGATCCTTATGAACTGCATAACCTGATCATGTCTGAAGAACATAAGACGATCAGAAACCGTCTGCATGATGCGATCTTGGATTGGATGAATGCGACACGGGATCCTTTCCGCGGCTACTATTGGGAGCGGCGGCCCTGGCGCGAGGATGCACGGGAAGCGAGCTGGGACTATACCGGCTATACCCGTCAGCGCGAAAATGAAGAGTATGAGCCGCGTCAGCTGGATTATGACACCGGCCTTCCTATGGAAAAAAGCAGCCGGGAAAAAGGCTTCAGGAGCGATCCGCCGGCGTATCTTGATGAGGCCAAGCTTAATCCGAAGGAGAAACTTTAGATTCGGAAAGGCAAGAAGCCTCGGCGCTTCTGATCAGCGGATCGGCTGATCTTATCCCTTATTTCATATAGTTTTTACGAAACAGACCCTTGCAGCCGCGTTCCGGAACGGCCGGTACGGCAAGGGTCATTGTTTATTAAGCAATACCCATTATTCTCTCTTAAGATTTTGCGAATATTTCATGGAAATAACAAATTTTACCCGTGCTTTTGACGAAAAAGCCGGGCTTTTTTTGGTCATCTTGCCATTTCCCACAAAGGCGGGGGATAAAAGTTCCCACTTCTTTTGTGGAAATATATATAATATGCTGTTTCATATCAAGAGATCCGTAGAAAATCAGTTAAAGAAAGTGTGGTCTTATATGGGTATGGAGAAAAAGAAAAAATCTGAAAAAGTCAAGATTCCCTCATGGGTATGGCTGCTGATTTCATTTGCGGCCGCGTTGGTGGTATGGACGATTTTATCGATCATACCGGCTACTTCGCGAAGCTTCCCGAACATTATCGTAACGATTCAGCAGATCCCGGTCATGATTGAGCGAGGCGTCTTATTTACAGATATCGCAAGCAGTTTAATCTCAGTCATTTGCGGTTATCTGATCGGCTTCGCAATTGCATTGCCGGTCGCCATTCTGATGGCCTGGTATCTTCCGGTACGAAACATTCTGCAGCCGTGGATTGTATTTATCAGAAATATTCCCCCTCTGGCCTATGTTCCGCTGATTGTTATTGCGGCGGGCGTCGGCAGAAAGCCGCAGATCATCGTTATCGCGATCGCAACCTTCCTGACGATGTGCATCACGATCTTCCAAGGCATATTGAATATTGATAATACCCTTATCTATGCGGCCAGAATTTTAGGCGCAAGCGACAAAGATATCTTCGTAAGAGTCCTGGCTCCGGCCAGCCTGCCGTTCATTTTGACCGCTGTCCGCTTAGGTGCAGCGACGGCCCTTACGACCTTGATTGCTGCTGAGTCTACCGGTGCAATGGCCGGCTTAGGCATGAGAATACGATCGCTGAACAGTAACTACGATACGAAACCGATGCTTTTATACATCATTATCATCGGTATTATCGGTCTGGTGGTTGAGAAACTTATTATCATGGCAGAACGGAAACTGACTGCATGGCAAGAGACGAGGAAAGTGTAATATGGCGGAAGAAGTTGAAAATAAACCTAAAATTCAAATCAGAGATTTATGCAAAGTATTCAAGAGCCGTGACCGTGAAGTGGTCGCTTTAAAAGATATCAATCTGGATATCGCAGAAAACGAATTTCTTACGGTCGTAGGACCATCCGGCTGCGGCAAATCGACCTTGCTGAATATCATTGCCGGGCTTTTCCCGCCGACTTCCGGGATGATTACCCTGGACGGCCGGGAGATCAAAGGCATCGGACGCGAACGCGGCGTAGTGTTTCAGCAGTATGCGCTTTTCCCCTGGCTTACGGTGATTAAAAATGTTTGCTTCGCCCTGGAAATGCGCGGGTTCAGCAAAGAGGATGCGGAAAAAGAAGCCATCAAATATCTGGACATGGTGAATCTTGTAGAGTTTAAAGATCACTATCCGAAAGAACTTTCCGGCGGCATGAAGCAGAGAGTGGCCATCGCCAGAGCCTACGCGGCAGAACCTGAAATTCTGCTCATGGACGAGCCCTTCGGCGCCCTGGATGCGCAGACCAGAACCCAGCTTCAGGTAGAACTTCTGAACACCTGGGAGAAAGAACAGAAGACGTGTTTCTTCATTACGCATGACGTGGAAGAAGCCATTCTTCTGGGCCAGCGCTGCATCATCATGGGAACGCACCCCGGAAGAATTAAACGCATCGTCGATATCGACATTCCGTATCCGCGCGGCCCGGAAGTGCGCTTAACCCCTGAATTTAACGAGTTAAAGAATCTCCTGTGGTCTGAAGTCTACACGGAATTCTTGGAAAATCGTAAATAAAAAAGCATAAGACCTTAAAAAGATTTAAGGAGGAAAAAAATGAAAATTAAGAACACAGTAAAAGGCCTGGCACTCGTGCTGGTCATGGCCCTGGGCCTGACGGCCTGCGGAGGGGGAGATTCTAAATCAACAGACAAAGAAGATTCCTCGCAGGCGACCGAGCAGACTCAGGAAAAGGACACAGAAAAAGAAACGGAAAAAGACACAGAGAAAGAAACAGAAAAAGAAACGGAAAAGGATGATTCCGGAGAAAAGCCCGAAGAAGTCACCATGAATGTCGCTTACATGCCGAACTACTCCAGCTTGAATGAAGTCGTAACAGGCATTGAGACCGGTGCTTTTGAAGAGCAAGGCATTAAGATCAATCTGGTTGAATTTGCCGACGGCCCGACGATTATATCGGCTATGGAGAACGGCTCGATCAACGTCGGCTTTATCGGGACAGGTGCCCATAAACTGGCCATCAACGGCGCAGCGAAAATATTCTGCTACGCGCACTTGGGTAACGGCGACGCCGTCATGGGCCTGAAGAGCCACAATGTTACAAAAGCCGAAGATCTCGCCGGCAAAAAAGTGGGCTATGCCCCCGGTACATCCAGTGAGATGATTTTGCAGCAGACGCTGGCCTCGGCCGGTCTGACCGTCGATGATATCCAGGCGATGCAGATGGATGCCTCCGGTATCGTTTCGGCCATGGTCTCCGGATCCCTTGATGCCTGTGCGCTGTGGAGCCCGAGTACCATTGCGGTTGAGGAAGAACTCGGTGACGATATTGTTAAAATCAGCGACAACAAAACCTTTATGGACCAATCCGCCTCTGTGGCGTCCTGGATTGTGATGGATGATTATGCCAAAGAGAATCATGACGTCCTGCTTCGCTTTACCAAAGGCTTTATGAAATCTAATACCTACTTAGCCAATCCTGATCACTACGAGCAGATCAGTGAGTGGATTGCCGGTCAGACGGGTCTGGATAAAGACTTGCTCTATGACCAAAGAGAATGTGCCGAGTGGCTCACCGCCGATCAATTGGTCGATGCGATTGAGGACGGCACCATCAAGAAGCTTTACGAATCACAGCAAAGAGGCTTCATTGAAGACGGTACGGTCAAGGAAGAAGTTCCTGTAGAAGACTATGTCATGTTCGATATGATGCTCGAAGCTGCAGGCGAGTAATCCGAAAACTAAGACTTGCTTATATTCTGCATAGGCGTTGTCTCTAAGAGATAAGATGTACTTTCCGGGAGAACTCTTCTCCCGGAAAATTTTGCCCCGATACCGTGGACGCAGAAGCATGGCCCTGAAAAAGATTTATTACGGCAGAGCAGAAGATGCACGTTCACGCTTCAAAGGCCGTTCAGGCCGCGGAAAATTCACCTTATTCAAAAATAGTGCCGGACTGATTTCTCCGACATTTGATTTTTTATTGCGCATGTGCAGAAAAAGCAGTGCTTTTTTCGGCGCGGCACGAAGAGGCCTCGCCCCGGAAAACAGAGAGCATATCGTATGGTCTGATCTCGATACAGAGTTTTCGGAAAATCGTAATAAATATCTGTCAATAAATCTAAATCATTGTAGGAGGATAGAGAATGAAAGTAAAAAAACTGATAAAGGGACTGGCCCTCGTACTGGTTATGTCGATGGGCCTGGCATGTCTTGCGGCCTGCGGAGGCAGCAATTCCGGCGGAACGGAGAAGAGTTCCGGCGAGGCGCAGCAGAGTCAGGAAGAAGCAAGCGAAAAAGAAAAAGAAAGTGACGCAGCAAGCGAAGACGCAAGCGAGAAAGAAAGTGTAAAAGAAAAAGAAACAGAAAAAGAGAGCGAAAAGGACGATTCGGGAGAAAAGCCCGAAGAAGTCACGCTGAACGTCGCCTATATGCCGAACTACACCAGCTTGGTGGAAGTTGTGACCGCTATGGAGATCGGGGCTTTTGATGAAGAAGGCATCAAGATCAATCTGGTCGAATTTGCCGACGGCCCGACCATTATATCGGCTATGGAAAACGGCTCGATCAATGTCGGTTTCATCGGCTCGGGTGCACATAAGCTGGCCATCAACGGTGCGGCTAAAATATTCTGCTTTGCCCACCTGGGGAACGCGGATGCCGTCATGGGCCTGAAGAGTCATGATGTAACGAAAGCCGAAGATCTGGCCGGCAAAAAAGTGGGCTATGCCCCCGGTACATCCAGTGAAGCGATTTTAAAACAGACGCTGGAATCGGCCGATCTTACGATGGACGATATTCAGCCGATGCAGATGGATGCGTCAGGCATCGTCTCCGCCATGGTCTCCGGTTCCCTCGACGCCTGTGCCCTGTGGAGTCCGAGCTCTATTGCCGTGAAGGAAGAACTCGGGGAGGACATTGTTGAAATCAGCAATAACACCACCTTTAAAGATCAATCCGCTTCGGTGGAATCCTGGATTGTAATGGATGATTACGCCAAAGAAAACCGCGACATCCTGCTTCGCTTCACAAGAGCGCTGATGAAGGCCAAAACCTTCCGGGCCGATCCGGATAATTACAAGCAGATCAGTGAGTGGATAGCCGATCAGACCGGCCTTGACGCCGAACTGCTTTACAAGGAACGCGAAAGCGCCGAATGGCTTACCGCCGATGAACTGAAAGAACAGCTCAAGGACGGTAGCATCAAGAAACTTTATGAATCGCAGCAGAGGGCTTTTATTGAAGACGGAAGTGTCGAAAAAGAAGTTCCTATAGAAGACTATGTTATGTTCGATTTAATGCTTGAGGCGGCAGGAGAATGAGCTTAAAATTAAGGTTCAGGGCCTTGGAGCCTGAATAAACTTGACAATACAAAAAAGATTTTCCGGGAGACCTCAGGTTTCCCGGAGAATTTAATAAGGAATGAATGTATAAGCATGCTTATTTGTCTGGTCACCTTACAATTAATTCTATTTACCTATCTTTTGGCCGTACACAGGCACAAAGAGTATGCCTACCTTGTCTTATCTGCCATAGCCCTGCTATGGTTTTTTGTATTCAGTCATATGTTCATGGCCAAACGAGGCGGACTGGATACGAGCGTAAAACGTATGCTTTTCCTGAGCGAGCGGATTTACCGATGGTTTCAGTATAAAAGCATCCTCTTGTATGAACTGGGCTACTGCCTGGCCCTGGGCCGCTTCCTCTTTCCTTTAAGTTTTCTCTTAAGTGCCTACGCTCAGGCCAAATCCCTTAAATTCGGATTGTCGAAACGAACAATCCTTATTCTCAGCAGCATTCTGCCCGCCGTTTTTCTGATCATCTATACGCCGGCGGTATTTACGAGACTGTCCGCATACAGTTCGCTGCGCACATTCATCATGTATTCTTCGCTGATTACGACCTGGCTTTATATTATTGCAGGCCTGGTGATTTTGATTCTCGAAGCACGGACGATCGTGATCCGGAAAATGCGCACCCATTTTATTTTGCGCGTCATTTTGCTTTTAGCAATGAGCAATTTATACCTGGTCTATTCTCCGCAGGATCCCGGTCTTATTTATACTTCATTAAATTGGGTCCGCATCCGGCATTTTAACTTGTGGTATCTGAATTCTTATTTATCGCCGACCCTTTATATGGTGGTGATCCTTCTGAATACCTTGGCCCTTCTCGCAGGCTTTATCTCCTCGGTCAGCCTGGCCGGCTTTGAATTGCTCGAAGACCGGGAAACCTCGGTGTTAGAGGTAAAGTACAGCAACGCGAATACCAGCGGCGGCATGTTTATTCACGGAATAAAAAATCAGATCTTAGTGAATAAAGTGCTGGCCGATGAACTCAATAACGATCTTAAAAATGAGAACAAAGGCAGGGAAGAGATCGCGCAGCTCGCCGAAAAGCTGAAGCAGAATAACGACAGCCTTTTGGATCATTTGGACCGCCTCCACAAAAGCCTTCAGACCAAGACGATGAAGATGAAACGGACGGATCTGGATGATGTCTTTGCCGAGGCCGAATCCCTGCTGTACAAGAAATACCCCGAAGCACAGCTTCAGCGCCGTCAGAGTGAAAAAATCTACATCATGGCAGATCTGGACCAGCTGGCTTCGGCATGGACGAATATATTAATGAACGCCTGGGAAGCTACCCTTGCGGCGAAGAAGCAAAGCCCGATTACCGTTGAGGTCAGAAAAACCCGGCACGATGCCGTGATTCTGTTTACGGACCGGGGAGAGGGGATCGATAAGCGAAATCTCAAACGCGTCTTTGATCCCTTTTTCACCACGAAAAACACCAAGCAGAACTGGGGCCAGGGGCTGTCGCATGTCTATATGATTGTGAAAAAGCATATGGGCACGGTGAAGATTGACAGCCGTACCGGTATAGGGACGCAGGTTTACGTAGCATTGCCCTTGTTAAAGGAATAGAGGTTAGGATGTCTTGCAAAATTATAGTTGCCGAAGATGAAGAAATTCTGAGAGAATCGCTTGTCGATGTATTAAACAGCCAGGATGATATGGAGGTTGTAGCGGCTGTCGGAAGCGGCCGGGAAGCGATTGAAGCTGCCAGAGAAAAAGAATTTGATCTGGTGCTGCTCGATATAGAAATGGAAAGCTTATACGCAGGGATCTATGCTGCGGGTGTGATTAAATATGAATTCCCCGACAGCAAGATCATTTACCTGACCGTCCACGACTCCGAAGAAATGGTGCTGACCGCCATGGCCACGGGTGTCAATGACTATATCGTAAAAGGCCGGGCAAATTCGGAAATACTAGAACATATCCGCATGTGCATGCGGGGCACCCCGATTATCAATGAAAATATCCAGAGTATTTTCCTCAAGGAATACACCAGACTGCGGGAATCCGAGCAGAGTCTGCTGTACTTTTTGGAAAAGCTTTCCAAATTAACTCCGGCCGAACGGGAGTTTCTCTACTACCAGCTCCAGGGCTATAACAATCGCGAGATCAGCGAACTGCGCTACGTCAGTCTGGAAACCACGAAATCGCAGGCCAAGAGCATCCGCGATAAATTTAATGCCAAAAGAACCAAGGATGTCGTCCGGATTATCCGGAGCCTGAACTTAGAACATCTTTTCCATCCGATTGATGAAAGCGATAAAAAGAACTAGAGGGGGAAAAAAGCAACGTCAATAAAATAAGAGCACCCCGGCCGGCCCGAAGGATCCGATCCTTTGAAAGCTTGCCGGGGATGCTCTTTTTGATCTTTCTCTGAAGACGCTTAAATCAGAAGTACTAAATTAAGCATTCTTGTATTGACTTAATACCCCGCAGACTGCATCAAGAAACTGACATTTTCTTCTGCCTTCGTGAGGACAGCATCAAGAGATGCTCCGTTTAAATAGTCATTAAGTGCTGTCTTCATGGCGTCACCGGCTTCTGATGTAAATAAGCCGTAGTTCAGGCGAGGTACTTCAGTGGAAAACTCAAGAATCATCTTATAGATAGGCTGATCATTAAAGAAGGGTATAGGAGCGTTATAGTTAGATCCTTCTTCTGCAGGTTTCCATGTAGATACGGCAGTCGTGTCTGCCAGAATTTCATTATAAAAATCTACGCTTCCGGCAAAAGTTTTATTAAGGAAATCTATTGCTACATCGGAATTTTCATTATCCAATACGACCCAGCTTGAACCGCCATTATTTCCTGCGTTGGCAGCATTATCAATATTTCCGAATTTCGGAATATTGGTGATCGACCATTTTCCGGAAGTATCTTCATTCTTTTGTACGCTCGAAAGTATCCAGCAAGCATTCATTGTTCCGACGGCACTTCCGTTGCCGAAGGTTCCGTAATACGCTTCAGAGTCGGATGCTCTCGTTAAAATTTTTGCGTCGTAAAGCTTTTTATAGGTTTCCATGACCGTTCTGAGTGCTTCATTGTCCTTCAAAGTTAAATTATTTTCGTCATCGAAGTACCAGGTACCTGCACTTGAAAGCATGACATTAAACATTTGCATACCATCAGATCTGTCGACTAACATAGGTACACCAAGATCTGCCAAAGCCGGTTCAACAGTATCGATATACTCATCCCAAGTCAGATCGGTTAAATCGTCAAGAGATAAGCCTGCTTTCTCAAGCATATCGATTCTGTAAAGGGCAATAGAGGCACCGGAATCGAAAGGCACCGAGTATATCTTTCCGTCAACCGTACCTGCCTTGACTTTATAATCAGCAAATTCTGAAAAATCTATATCGGAGTCTGTTAAATCTTTCCAGAGATCGCTGTAAATAGTCAGATTTTTCTGCAGATTAACGTCAGCAGTCAGCATAATATCCGGAAGCGTGTCTTCTTGACCGCCTGCAACCGCTGCAGCTAATTTTTGTACGATGGCATCATAAGCAATTTCTGTGATTTTTAAACTAAAGTCAGGATTGTCTTTTTTATAATACTCTTCTGCAGTTTCCATAGCAGGAATATTAAAGTTGGGATCCCAGCACCACACTTCTAATTCTGTACCATCTTCAAGTGTTTCACTCTCTTCTTTCTGTGTTCCCTGCTCATCAGTTCCCTTGCTTTTTTCTCCGTTCCCGCCGCATGCTGTGCTTAAACTGATGCAAAAAACAGATGCCAATAAGATACTAAGAAATTTTTTCATAACTTTCTCCTTACTTTCTCCTTTTTTCTTTTTTTATTAAAAACTGAATAAATCAGCCTTTTACTGAACCCGTTAATCCCGCTGTAAAGTATTTTTGCAAGGCAAAAAACATAACAGCTAAGGGCAATGTAGTAAGCGTTGCCAGGAGCATAATTAATCCGTAATCAATAGAGTATCCCTGATTTAAGTTAGCTAAGACCAAAGGTAATGTAAGACTCTCCTGAGATTGCATTACGACCAGTCCCCATAAGTATTCATTCCACAAATTCATAAAGCTGACGATGGCACCGGTGGCAAATACGCCTTTCATAGTAGGAAAATACATTCTGAAAAAGATACCCAGTTCGCTTAAGCCATCAACTCTTGCGGACTCAACAATTTCGTACGGAAATGACCGCGTGTTTTGTCTGAAAAGCATGATTAAGAAAGCGGATGATAAAAACGGAAGAATATATCCGGGAACTGAGTTGAGTAATCCGAGCTTTGCAAAAAGAACATACATCGGAATCATGGTTGCAGCTCCGGGGACCATCATGGAGAGTAATAATATACTCATTGTCGTATCTTTAGCTTTGCTGTGATAAATTTCAAAACCATAGCCCGCTAAACCGTTTATTAAAACAGAAAGGATGGTACCAAAGAATGCGACCAGAATTGAATTTTTCAGAGCACTGAGAAAATTAGTTTCATTAATCAGTTTTCTGAAATTTTCAGGTAAAGCAGAACCCGGTACCATTCTGGCTTTTAACACATCAGGTGATGTGTTAGTGGATGATATGATCATGTAATACAAAGGAAATATAGAAATGAGGGATACCAAAATTAGAAAAATATGTGTAAGTACTTTTCTGTTGCCTTTTTTAGTCACGTGTGTCACCAACCTTCATCTGTATCATCGAAAGTACTGCAACCATAATAAAAACAACATATGACACAGCTGCAGCATAGCCGTATTGCGGAACGTACTCAAAAGACAATTTATATATGTAGTTAGATAAGGTCAGCGTGGCATTTCCGGGTCCGGTTGATGTAATTAAATCCGTTTCGGTAAAGAGCTGTAACGTTCCGTTTATGGAATTTATTACGGTCAAAACGATTATAGGTTTAAGCAAGGGCATGGTAATTTTGCGTAACTGCTGTGATTTTGATGCTCCGTCTAATTCAGCTGCTTCATACAGTGAATCATCTATATTCTGCATTCCGGACAAATAAAAGACCATATTGTAGCCCGTCCAGCGCCATGTAAGTGCAAGGACAATAACTAACCTTGCCAGCCATGGAGATTCCAGCCAAGTTATGCCGCTTGAAATTATTCCTAAATCCATTAAAACAGAATTAATAAGACCATCTTTTACAAACATGGCTCTGAAAACGGTTGAATAGGATAGAGCAGCAGTGACGGATGGCAAAAAAATCATTGTACGGTATAAACCCTTGCCTTTTAACTCTTTATCATTTAATAATGATGCCAAGAAAAGAGCCAGAATAAGCATTATCGGTATCTGAATAAGATAAATTACAGTATTAAACAGAGCAGTCTTAAAAACGTCGTCCTGAAATAAACGTTTATAATTTATAATTCCGGCAGGTTTCAGATCCATGCCGATTCCGGTTTCAAATGACATGATCAAAGCATGAATCATAGGATAGAACTTAGTCAGCGCTATCAGCGCAACGCCGAGCAGCACAAACAGCCACCCTAACGATTGCCTCCTGGAAACTAATCCTCGTTTGGTAAATGATTTTTTATTCGATGAGTTCAAATGGATGCCCCCTTTCTTTAACATTTGAAATCATGATTTTTTATTTTTTTATCTAAAATCAATCTCAGCTCTGAAGCTGAATTCTTTTTCCGTAAACTGATATTTTTCCAAAAGTTCCGGGCCGCAGCTGTGTGAGCCGATTCCCGCCTGACGATAATCCAGGCAGAGCACGGCGTGAGGCTCGCGGCGGAGTTTCTTGCGGTGCTTGCATTCCGTCAGCTGTTCTTGCGAGTAACGGCTGAGGTTGAAAGACGAGCCTTCCGGCATCGTGATATGCAAGGCCGGCAGGCGGTGCTTGCGGCTTTCGATAAGGAGCTCACGGCAGTCGTAGCGGCTGCCGCTTTCCTGCGGCATGATGTAGTCACAGGGGAGATCTTCAATCCCTGCCCGGAAAAGACCGCGGTAGGAACTGCGGTGCTTATCGATGTAGCTCTCATTCGGTCCGTAAGCAAAGTAGCGGACGTTCTTGTACGCTTTCGGCAGGAAGAGACGCAGGCCGAAACGCGGCAGGACCGGGAAGTGCGGGTCGACTTTCGCCTTCGTTTCGACGGTCACCTTGCCTTCCGGTGCAAAATGCCAGAAAGTGTCCATACGAACTGCCGGCTGCATGCTCGGAGCGCCCAGAGATTCGGATACCTTGATGTCCAGGCTGCCGTCTTCATTGGCCGCATGCCGGATTTCATAAATCTTGCCCGTGCACTGATCCAGCCTGGCCGCATCCCATTGTCGGCGGATGTACATATCATTATCTGTAGGTGCCCGCCAGACATTCCAGCCGCCGCAGCCTGCAAGAAGATCCTTTTCCCCGATTAAGAGACTTTCGGGCTGTCCTTTTATCTTATTAAAGGAAACTGCGAAATCGGCATTGCCGAAACGAAGATACACAGGGCTGTCTTCTTCAATTTCCAAAGCGCCTGCTTCCGCGTCAAGGACCGGCTCAGGCTCGGAGAAGACGTCTTCATCGGCTTCCTGCAGGACAATTTGATCTCTGCCCGCAATCCGTCCGTCTGTTTTATCAATGCTTTCAACTAAGACATAGCAGAAACTGTGAGGTCTTAAGGCATCACAGCTGAAGCAGATTTCTTTTTCTTCTCCGGCCGCCAAGCCTTCTGCTGTCAGGACTTCAGACTTGATTTCGTCCTCATTTTCAAATTGGCGGATGCGAAGATACGCAGCATCATCAAGGGCCAGGAAGTCCAGATAGTTTTTCACCCGGATCTTCAGCGTATCGCCTTCCTTCTGCCAGTCTTCCACACGCATCGGGCGGAGGACATTGCCGTCTTGACTTTGCGGTCGGGACTGACCAGACCGTCGACGCAGAAGTTTCCGTCGTGATTTTTTTCGCCGAACATTCCGCCGTAATGCATGACGCCGTTTTTCTTGACGGCGTGGTCGCACCACTCCCAGGCAAAGCCGCCCGTAAGCTTCGGATATTTATAGAACATCTGCCAGTAATCTTCAAAATCACCGGGGCCGTTTCCCATGCAGTGCGCATATTCAATGCAGCAGAAAGGCTTCTCGCCCCAGTCCGTCGATCCGTATTTTTCAAGGACCAGGGGACTCGGATACATGCGCGAATAAAAGTCAAGATTCGAGGTATCGTTGACGTAATCGTCGGCATAATAAATCGAGCTTTCGTACTGCAGCGGGACGGAGGTATCGTAGGATTTCACCCATTCGGCCGCCTTCTCGAGATTCGGTCCGTAGCCGGCTTCATTTCCCATTGACCAGCAGCAGATCGCCGGGCAGTTGATTTCCCGGATCAACGAGAGCTTTACCCGGTCCAGTACTGCTTCCTCAAAGCGGGGATCGTGCATCATATCGCCGTAATGGCGGTTATTGAAATAAAGATTTTCCAGATCGAGACGCGGATTATTATATTCGCCCTGCACGGCGCCGGGATCGTAGTACATGATATTGCCGTGTGCCTCAATATCCGCTTCCTGCATCACATAAAAGCCCATCATCGCAAAGTAATCATAAGCCCAGGGTGAATTCGGATAATGGCTCGTGCGGACCGCATTGATATTAAACTGCTTCATGAGTTTGAGGTCACGCAGGAGCTGTTCCGGAGAAATCGCAGCCCCCGTCTCGGGATCGCTGTCGTGACGATTTACGCCTTTAAATTTGATCGGCACATTATTCCAGTAATAGACGCCGTCTTCAATCTTGATCGTCTTAAAGCCAACGGGCCGGGTAATCGCTTCCTCCTCCGTCGCAAGGGTCAGACGATAAAGGTTCGGCTCTTCCGCATTCCAAAGAAGCGGATTGTCCAAGGTCCACGTTTTGCCGTCTTCCCAGATCTCACTTAAGACTTTGCTGCCGTCGGGCGCAAAGAGTTCGACCAGAACTTCCGGCGTCTCTTCGCCTCGGAAGCGAAGATCCAGGCTGATCTCGGCCGTTTTCAGATCCTCCGAGAGTGTCTGATGAAAACGCAGATCTTCCACGTGATTTTTCGGACGTCTGAGGAGGTAAACATCCCGGAAAATACCCGACATGCGCAGCTTGTCCTGATCTTCCAGATAGCTGCCGTCCGACCATTTCAGCACCAGGACCTTGAGGACATTGCTGCCCGCCTTCACATAAGGATCCAGGCAGAACGCAGCCGTCGCATGAGCCACCTGAGAATAGCCGACTTCCATGCCGTTCAGGTAGACATAATAGGCCGAATCCACGCCGTCAAAGACCAGGCTGATTTCCCGTTCGAGGTCCTCTTCGCTCAGCTCAAAGCTGCGCTCGTAAAGACCGCAGGGTGTTTCGTCCGGCACATAAGGCGGATCGTTCGGAAACGGATACTGCACATTGATGTATTGGTGATAATCATAGCCGTGATTCTGCCAGCAGGACGGCACCGGAATCTTGTCCTTCAGCCGGGACAGACTATCCGAGCAAAGGAGTTCATGCGGCACCTCGGCAAAAGAAGGATAGAATGCAAAATCCCACTTCCCGTTTAAAAGTTCCAGCCGGCTCGATGCCGACCACTTTTCAGGCGACCACGCCTCATCCGGGGCGTGGGGAATGTAGTAAGTTCGGGGCTCCATAGTCCCCTTATGTAAAATGTCTAAGCACTCAAAATACTGCACAACGATTACCTCCAGATACTAATAATTATCTGCATTATATCACACCAAATAGTGAATTAAACCAGTAAATAAAAGTAACAAGTTTAATTTTTGTACAAAACATCAAATAATTAAAAGGTTTAAAAAATATTTAAAAAAAGTTTATCTAAAGAAACACACAATAAATTGCTAAGTTATTTAAGGTAAAAAGATTGATTTTAAGAAGGTGTATAAATGCTATAAAAAATGCATACTGCACTATATTCTTAAGATCATAAAATAGTGCGGTATGCAATTCCATTTAGTGAAAAATGACGTGTTTAAGTTCCGCAGCCGCAGCAGCCGCAGCTGAAGCTTTCGCCCGGACGAAAAGGCGGCATGTCTTCATCTTCCGGCATCAGCAAGGGGAGAATGCCGAGGCCCAGGGACATGCGGCCGCCGTCTTTCAGATAGGCCTTCATGTTTTTCTGCAGCGAGGTCTCTTCCGGGTAGTCCTCCGGATCATCCGAGACAAAACCGAAGACGCGCTCTTCGGCCTGCCGGCTGCTGAAGTCCTCCCCATATAAGGTAAAGTTCTGCTGAAAACGCAGGATATTAGAATCTTCCGGCAAAAGCCCGATCAAAGCGGGGGAGAGCAGCCAGGAGGCACAGTGGAAAAGTTCATAGTTTTTCCCGAAATACTTCCGGTAAAAGTATGGGGCCGAGGCCAGAGAATAATGCACCTCGCTGAGGTCTAAATCCTTGCCCGCCGGAATATGGACTTCCAGGCAGGGACTGCCTTTCGCATAACGCTGATGGGCGACCCTTACCTCGTCTTTCAGCCGGCTTTCCTGATATTCCAGACGTCCGAGACGAAAGACTTCCAGATTTAAAAAACGATACGGCCAGAGGCGCAGCTTAATCCCGTCAATGCCTGTTTCTTTCAGACAGGCCTCCCGCCAGATCGGCAGTGTTTTTGCCCCGTCCCAAAAGACTTCGTCCGGCAGCTCCTTTTCCCGGTAGCGCTGATACGTCTTCACGGCTTCATGTGTGTAGACATCTAAAGTCAGAGGGTAAGCGCGTTCCGGCGGCAGTGCCTCGAGGCGGGCATCAAAGGCCTTGTAATCGTCCTCTAAAAGCGAAAGCCACTCACGGATTTCGGAAGCGGCGGAGGGGGCGGGCAAATGCAGACGTTCGGCAATTTCTTCGGCTCGGATCATGCAGCGATCACTCCTTCAGCATTTATTCTGATAAATATTGTACAAAAAACAGGCGAAAATGAGGAGACCCTCTTTTCTTTTACCATTAAGATAAAGATAAGCAGAAAATCTTAATGCGAAAGAAGCAAAAGAAGCGAAAGAAGAAGGGCAAGAGCATGACGACGATGAAGAAAAGCGCTGACGACGAGAAGACCTTGAAAGATCTTATGAATCCTCCGGCGGCGAATCGCATCCGCCCGTTCTGGTTCTGGAACGGAGAGATGAAAGAAGAAGAGATCGAAACGCAGATCCGCGAGATGGCCGATAAAGGCCTGGGCGGGGCTTTTGTTTGTGCAAGACAAGGCCTTGCGCTGCCGTATCTTTCCTCGGCCTGGTTTGAGCGCGTGGATTTTGCCAAACGCTGTGCCGAAGCATACGGCCTGGAGCTTTGGCTTTATGATGAATACCCTTATCCCAGCGGCATGGCCGGCGGCGAGGTCCTGCTGCGGCATCCGGAAGCCGAATATAAATACCTGGTCCATCAAAGTTTTCGCAGCAAGGGCGGGGAAGAATGCTTTTCTTTGGGCCGCTCCGAGATCCTGTGCTGCACGGCCTATCCCGTCAGAGACGGCAAGCTGATCTTTGAAGAAGGCCTGGATCTTCGGGACGCGATCGGGAACCTTCAGCGGGAAGAAATTTATCAGACCACGGGCCTTACCGCCTATAACCGCAAGCGCTTTTTTTCCTACCGCCCGGAACATGTGCTGACGACGAAGCTTCCGGAAGGCGAGTGGCAGATTGAAGTCTACGGGCAGAAAGCCTTAGGCGAATTCAAGTATTACGGCAAGTTCTTTGACCCCTGCAATCCCGAAGCGGTACAGACCTTTATTGAACTTACGCACGAAGGCTACCGCCGCAAAATGGGCGGCGATTTCGGCCGAAGCGTCAAGGGCATGTTCTCCGATGAGGTCGGGCTTTTGAGCCCGATTCCCTGGTCGCAGTACCTGCCGGCATATTTTAAGAAGACAAGAGGCCGGGATATTAAAGGGCTTTTGCCGGCTTTGCATCATGCCGATTTCCCGGATGCCTATCCGATCCGCTACGCGCTTTTTTCGGCGCTGCATGAGCTTTTTGTCGAAAGCTATCACAAGCAGGTGGCCTCCTGGTGCGATCGGCATCAGCTGATGTATGCCGCCGAAGTGCCGTCCATGCGCATGAGCACGCAGCGTTACAGCCACGTGCCGGGCGGCGACTGTGCCCACGAAAAGATCGGAAAATCTTTGGATTTTATTTATGATAAATATCTGCCGCAGTACCGCAGCAACGCCAAGGCCGTCAGTTCCCTGGCCCGGCAGCTTGACCGTCCTTATGCCATGATCGAAAGCTTTCACAGCGTAGGCTGGAGCATGACGATACAGGATGCCAAGTGGATGCTTGACCGTCTGGCGGCAAACGGCATCAATTTTTATAATTTTCACGCCTTTTTCTACACCATTGCGGGACTTGCGAAGCATGATGCACCGCCTTCGCAGTTTCTGCAGAATCCTTATTGGGACTATTACAAGGGCTTTGCCGATTATGCGGGGAGGCTGAGCCGGCTGATCACGGACTCCGAGGCCCTTATCCGTATTGCGGTCCTCGATCCTTTGGCCTCGCTCTGGCTCTTTCTGGGCAATCCCTTCCACAGTTTCCCGTATGCCGGAGAAGACGAGAACGAAAAGGCCGCGCTCGGCAAAGTCCGCGGCGCCTGGGTCGATTTATGCAAAGCACTCTTGTTCCGGCAGATTGACTACGATCATCTGGACACGGAAATCATGCGGGAAGGGACGATGGAAGACGGGAGGCTTCGGATCGGACGGGCAGCTTACGACTTTATTATTCTGCCGCCGACGCCCTTCCTCGAAAGCGAAGCCTTTGAGAGTCTCGGGCGTTTCGTAAAAAGCGGAGGGACGCTTATCATTTGCGGCGATTGGCCGGCGCAGTTTGCCGATAAAAATGAGGCCATTGATTGGAGCGCGCTGAGGGAAGAGGCCGGCTCGAATCTTAAGCATTTCCCGGAGGCCGATTACGGCAGGCTCGCCTCGTATTTAAAAGACAGAGGCAGCGTGCCCTTCCTTTATGAAGGCCAAGCGGAGGCCTTGAAAAATATCGTCCAAAGCAGCCGCCGGGACGGGCAGTACTGCTATACTTTTGCCGCAAACCAAGGCGAGGCGCCGCTGCATTTCGCCTTGCGTCCGGCTGATGAGAGCTTAGAGCTGCTTTATGAAATCGAAATGCCGCTTGCCTATATTTTAGGAGATATGGA
>CALLQJ010000068.1 GCA_938014865.1 uncultured Fastidiosipila sp. | reverse complement strand
CTCGGCCGCCGTTTCCGCCGACAGACAATTACACAGCCGCTGACTTGTAGTATGGTGAGTCAATATCAGCTTTCGCCGGAAGCGTCCGGCAAAAACTGCAAGCTGCGGTAGAAGGAAAAATTATGTTTGAAATACTATCTAAAAAACGTCTGAACGAACAAGTTTCGCAGATGGATGTCAAAGCTCCTCTTATAGCGGAAAAAGCACTGCCCGGACAATTTATTATTTTAAGCAGCGATAAAGGCGGCGAGCGCATTCCGCTGACCATCAATTCCACAGATAAAGAAAAGGGCTCGGTGCGCATCATTTTTCAGATTGTCGGCAAAAGCACCAGACGGCTGAATGAACTCGAAGAAGGCGACTTTATTGAAGATTTTGTCGGTCCTTTGGGCAAGCCTTCCGAGCTGGACGGCTATGAAGGCAAACGCGTTGCCGTGGTCGGCGGCGGACTGGGGACGGCCATTGCCTTTCCTCAGGCTGAATATCTTCATAAGTCCGGAGCACGGGTTGACTTGATCTGCGGTTTCAGAAATGAAAAGCTCATCATTCTGGAAGATGAAATGCGCCGCAACAGCGACAATCTCATCATCATGACCGATGACGGCTCGAACGGCAATAAGGGCTTTACGACCGATGCTCTGAAAAAACGTCTGGAAGACGGCGTTGACTACGAACTGGTGATCGCCGTCGGCCCGATGATTATGATGAAGCTTATTTCCGAACTCACCCGGCCTTACGGCATTAAAACGGTCGTCAGCATGAATTCCATCATGGTCGACGGGACCGGGATGTGCGGCGGCTGCCGGCTCACCGTCGGCGGGGAAATGGTTTTCGCCTGTGTGGACGGCCCGGACTTTGACGGCCACCTCGTGGATTTTGACGAGGCCATGCGCCGCTCGCAGCTTTTTAAAGAGGAAGAAGAGCTCTCGGATGAACTGCATGTCTGCCATCTGACCGGCGAAAAACATGAATCCTTTAAACGCAATATGAGCAATGAAAAGGCGCCCATGCCGGAACAGCCGCCTGAGGTCAGACGAAAAAACTTCTCTGAAGTCGCTTTGGGCTATACCGAAGAAACGGCGATGGAGGAAGCAAGGCGCTGCCTTCACTGCAAGCACAGACCCTGTGTTTCGGGCTGCCCGGTCGGCGTCAAGATCCCCGACTTTATAGCGGCCGTCTCGGAAGGCAATTTTGCAAAAGCCTATGAAATCATCAGCGAGACCAACAGCCTCCCGGCCGTCTGCGGCAGAGTCTGCCCGCAGGAATCGCAGTGCGAGGCACGCTGTGTCCGCGGCATCAAAGGCGAGCCGGTCGCCATCGGCCGTCTCGAACGCTTTGTGGCGGACTGGTACCGCGAACATGTGGAGCAGGAACCGGAAGCCGTGCAATCGAACGGACATAAGGCGGCGGTCGTCGGGGCCGGCCCGGCCGGGCTGACCTGTGCCGGCGACCTGGCGAGGGCAGGCTTTGAGGTCACCTTATTTGAATCCTTCCACGTGCCCGGCGGTGTCTTGATGTACGGCATTCCCGAATTCCGGCTGCCTAAGACCATCGTCCGCAAAGAAATCCGGCATCTTGAAAAAATGGGCGTCCGAATCCTGACGAATATGGTCATCGGCCGTATTCTGACGATTGATGAACTGCTCAATAAATATGGTTACGAAGCGGTCTTCATCGCTACCGGGGCGGGGCTGCCCCGCTTCCCGGACATCCCCGGGAAGAATCTCAACGGCGTGTATTCAGCCAATGAGTTTTTAACCCGCATCAATCTGATGGAAGGCTACCGCTGGCCCGTCACGGATACGCCCATTCCGATCGGCAAGCATCTGGCGGTGATCGGAGGCGGCAATGTCGCCATGGATGCCGCCCGTTCGGCGCTGCGTCTCGGCGCGGAAAAAGTCGACATCATATACCGCCGTTCCGAAGCGGAAATGCCGGCCCGGCTCGAGGAGCGGGAACACGCCAAAGAAGAAGGGGTTAACTTCCTGACGCTGCGCAATCCGCTTGCGGTTTTGGGCGATGAAAAAGGCCGGGTAAAGGGCGTACGCCTGGTGAAGATGGAACTCGGCGAAGCGGACGAATCCGGCAGACGCCGTCCGCATGAAGTGGAAGGGTCGGAATATGACTATCCGCTCGATACCCTGGTCA
>CALLQJ010000067.1 GCA_938014865.1 uncultured Fastidiosipila sp. | reverse complement strand
ATACGTCGTTTGCTTCTTTGGAGGTTATTCCCGAACTGGACGATACGATCAAAATCGATATCCGGCCGGAGGATGTAAGAGTGGACACTTTCCGGGCCTCGGGTGCGGGCGGACAGCACGTTAATAAGACCTCGTCTGCGGTGCGCATGACGCATCTGCCGACCGGCATCGTGGTCTCCTGTCAGTCGGAGCGTTCTCAGATTCAGAACCGGGAAACGGCAATGAATATGCTCAAGTCCAAGCTTTTTGCATTGGCAAAAGCCCAGCACAAAGATAAAATCGACGACCTGAAAGGGGATCAAAAGGAGATTGCCTGGGGCAGCCAGATCCGTTCTTATGTGTTCCAGCCCTACCGTCTGGTGAAAGATCACCGGACCAATTATGAGGAAGGGGATGTGGAGAGCGTGATGGACGGCAATATTGACGGCTTCATTAATGCCTACCTTTCCGACCCCGAATATAATAAGACGCCGCATGCCGAGGAAGGCTGAGCGGCCGATTATACCTTCAAAGCGATATGCGTTAAAATAGAGAACAGAAGGTAAAAGTTTTCAGCAGGCAGGATTTCGTGCCTGTGTACAGATAGTTTGAGGAGTGATAGCAATGAAAAAGGTACTGATTGTCATGGGTTCAGATTCGGATTATGATCTGATGAAACCTTGTTTTGACAAACTGGATGCGCTGGAGATTCCTTATGAGGGCGCGATCTGCTCGGCGCACCGCACGCCCGAACGCGCAGCTGAATTGGCGTCAACGGCGGAAGAAAAAGGCTTCGGTGTCATTATCGCCGCAGCCGGCTTAGCGGCCCACCTTCCGGGTGTGCTGGCGGCAGGCACGTTGCTGCCCGTCATCGGCGTACCGATCGGCGCGGGTCCTTTAAACGGAATGGATGCCCTTTTAGCCGAAGTGCAGATGCCGGGCGGTATTCCGGTCGCCACCGTGGGCATTAACGGCAGCTTAAATGCCGCCGTGCTGGCCGCAGAAATCCTGAGCCTTGCGGATGAAGAGCTGGCGCGGAAACTGAAGGAGGACCGTCAGAAGATGGCAGGCGGTGTGCTGAAAAAACATGAACGGCTGCAGGCAAAACTTGCCGCTGCCAAAAAGGATTAAGCAGATGCAGGGGACAGTTTCTACTGTCCTCTTTGTATTCGGCAGCCGTAAAACGGCGCAGGCCTTGAGGTAAACGGAGGTAAGACGTGAGGGTGCTGGTCATGGTGTCGGGGGGCGGCACAAATTTACAATCTATTATTGATGCCGCTGAAGCGGGCGACCTGGACCGCGGTGAACTCTGCGGGGTCATT
>CALLQJ010000066.1 GCA_938014865.1 uncultured Fastidiosipila sp. | reverse complement strand
CGAGATTAAGCGTTGTGACTGGAGTTCAGACGTGTGCTCTTCCGATCTAAGAATTATCTACCCGCATTATTGATCTTTTTTCTCCGATCGGCAAAGGACAGCGCGGAATGATCGTCTCGCCGCCCAAGGCCGGCAAAACCATTCTCCTGCAGAAAATTGCCAATGCCATTTCCAAAAATAATCCCGAGGCGCATCTCATTGTGCTGCTGATTGACGAACGTCCCGAAGAAGTGACGGATATGCAGCGGCGCATTGACGGTGAGGTGGTCTATTCCACCTTCGACAAGACCCCGGATAACCATGTAAAGATTACCGAATTGGTTCTGGAGCGGGCGAAGCGTCTGGTCGAATTAGGCCGTGATGTTGTGATTCTGCTCGATTCCATGACGCGCATGGCCAGAGCCTATAATCTGACCATTACGCCGACCGGCAGAACCTTGTCCGGCGGCCTCGATCCGGGTGCGCTTTTCCATCCCAAGCGTTTCTTCGGTGCGGCGCGCAATATTGAAAACGGCGGAAGCCTGACCATTGTGGCCACCTCGCTTATCGAAACCGGATCACGCATGGACGAAGTGATTTTCGAGGAGTTCAAGGGGACCGGCAATATGGAAGTTTATCTGGACCGGAAATTGTCCGAAAAACGTATTTTCCCGGCGATCGATGTCAATCGTTCGGGCACGAGGCGGGAAGAACTGCTTTTGGATCAGCGTGAACTCGAAGCGGCCTGGGGTGTCCGGAAGGCCTTCGCGCAGCTTGACACGGCCAATGTCACCGAATTAATCATTAATTTGCTTTTGAAAACACAAGATAATGATCATATGATTGATTCGTTGAATATTTCGCTCAAGGACCGGGCGGTTATTGATGCGATGAGCCTGCCGAAAAACAACAATCATAACGGGAAATAAAGACGAAGCGTAAATTTCCCGGGGGGCAGCGGGCAGACGTCTTGACAAGATGAAATAATTTGCTATTATATTTAAGTTAACGAACCGAGCCGGCATACGTGGGGCAAAGCTTACACGCGCCGGAATTCTGTGAGAGGTGAATAATTATGAAAAAAGGAATCCATCCGAAATATCAGGAATGCACGGTAAAGTGCGCCTGCGGTGAGACATTTAAAACGAGATCGACGGCAGAATCCATTAACGTCGATATCTGCAGCAAATGCCATCCCTTCTTTACGGGACGACAGAAGCTGGTGGATACGGGCGGTCGTGTTGACAAGTTCAAAAGACGTATGGCCCGTCACAGCGAGAAAAAATAAAGAGAATTTGTCGCTGATATACCGGGATTGCCACTTGCGGGCAATCCTTTTTTTCTTTAATGAAGAAAAGCAGGCCGAAAGTGAACACGGCAGAAAAGTGCCTGCCGCAATCCGAAAGGAAGCAAAAGCTCAGAGGAGAAGAGCAGGAGGCAGAGGTGCGCTACGAAAGTCTGAGAAAAAAGACCGTCGCAGAGCTCGGTCGGAGCAAAGCGTATGCGGAAGACGAGCCGTACTGGCTGGGGGTCTTGTGTGATGCGCTCGCCGAAGCATTGTTTGCAGCCGATGAAGGAAAGGTCCTGCGGCCGGATACCGAGCTTCGTGCAGAAGAACTCAAGCGTTTTGACAAGGCCTTAACGCGCCTTAAATCGGGTGAACCGCTTCCGCTGATTACGGGCTTTGTTTATTTTTACGGCTATAAGATCCGCTGTTTCCCCGGCGTGCTGATCCCCCGTCCGGATTCGGAGACCTTGATTGAAGCCTTCCTGGACGATGTGAAGCAGAGGCCGGCGCAGGATTCAGAGCTTTATATTCTGGAACTTTGTACCGGCAGCGGCTGCCTGGCTGCTGCGGCGGCGGGAGAACTCCGGCGGCTTTGCCCTGAACGAAAATTTAAGCTGACGGCGACGGATATTTCAGATAAGGCCGTTGCGGCAGCCGATTTTAATATAAGAGCGAACGGACTTGAAGAGCAGATTGACGTGCAAAAAGCAGACCTCTGGCCGGAAGAGTCCGCGGCGGAGAGCCCTTCGGAGGCCGCTGTGCTGTCTTATGATATCGTTCTGGCCAATCCGCCGTATTTGAGCGAGCGGGAATGGCAGGAAGCGGATTTAGCGCCTTATGAGCCCAAGCTCGCCCTGGCGGCCGGGGAAGACGGGACGGATCTGATCGGGCGTATACTGAAGGAAGGGGCCGCGCGCCTCAAAGAGGGCTGCCGGCTTTTTCTTGAACACGGTCCTGCACAGAGCCGGATGATCGCTTCGTTGGCAAAAGAGGGCGGCTTCTGGCAGCTTTCAGAGCTCAGAAAAGATTTGGCCGGACGGGAGCGGCTTTCGATTTTTGAATTGAAAAAACGAGCAGCGGAGGAATAAGCGATGCCTAAATTTGATTTATATCCTTATAAAGAGGGGGATATTGTCACGATGCGCAAGAAACACCCTTGCGGATCGTATGATTTTAAAGTGCTGCGGGCAGGAGCGGACCTGCGTCTGGAATGTACGGGCTGCGGGCGCCGGCTTTTGATGAAACGACGAAAAGCTGAGAAGGCAACAAAAAGCGTACGTCCGGCGGAGAAGGGAAAAGAAGAGAGGCAATAATGCAAAAGGAAACCTTTGAAAAACTGCAGAAGCTTCGGGAGCGTTTTGATGAACTGCAGAATATGATGGCGGATCCTGATTTTATTGCGCAGCAGGATGCCTATCTGAAAGTGGTCAAAGAATCCGCGGATCTGGAGGATCTTGCGGCAAATTTTGATGCCTATAAAGTGAATCAGAAAAATCTCCGGGAAAATCGTGAGCTTTTAGAGGACACACCCGCCTCCGAAAGTGAGATGCAGACGCTGATAAAAGATGAAATTGCGGCAGAAGAAGCCAAAGAAAGCGCGCTCGAAGAAAAGCTTCTGGAACTGCTGCGCCCGAAGGATCCGCGGGACGATAAAAACGTCATAATGGAAATCCGGGCGGGCGCAGGCGGCGATGAGGCCGCGCTTTTTGCGGCGGATCTTTATGCTATGTACAGCGCTTACTGTGCGGGGCAGGGCTTTGCTCTGGAAGTTGTTGACCGCAGTGAAAATGAAATCGGCGGCTTTAAGGAAATTGTCTTTATGATTGAAGGAAAAGGTGCTTACAGCCGGCTGAAATATGAGTCGGGGGTGCATCGGGTGCAAAGGGTGCCCGTTACGGAATCGGGCGGACGCATTCATACCTCGACGGTGACGGTCGCGGTGATGCCGGAAGTAGATGAGGTCGAACTGGAAATTAATCCGAAAGATCTGCAGATCGATACCTACCGGGCGTCGGGCGCCGGCGGACAGCATGTCAATAAAACGTCTTCGGCAATCCGGATTACCCATATCCCCAGCGGGGTGGTGGTTACCTGTCAGGACCAGCGTTCTCAGCATAAAAACAAAGACAAAGCCATGCGGGTGCTCCGTTCCCGGCTTTTGGAAATAGAAGAAGAAAAGCGCAGCTCCGCTATTGCCGGCGAAAGAAGGGCTCAGGTCGGAACCGGCGACCGGAGTGAACGCATAAGAACGTATAATTTCCCGCAGGGCCGGGTGACCGATCACCGCATCGGGCTGACGCTTTATAAATTGGAAGATATTCTGCAGGGCGATCTGGATATGCTGATCGAGCCTCTGACGGCGGCAGCGCAGACCGAGGCCCTGATCACGGGAGAAGAGGTGGATTGACTTGAAGACAAAGATCATCACATTTGATCCTCAGGGAGACGGCAGCGAGCTTGCGCCTGCCGCCCGGGCGCTTCTGCAGGGAGAAACCGTGGTTTTTCCGACTGAAACGGTCTACGGCCTGGGGGCTGTCTGGGACGATGCCGAGGCCGTGCGCAATATTTTCCGGATCAAAGGCCGGCCGCAGGATAATCCCCTGATTGTGCATGAGTCCTCAGCCGAGCGGATGAAGCTTTATTTTGCGGCCTGGGACGAGGTGGCGCAGGTGCTCACGGATGCTTTTTGTCCGGGGCCTTTTACCTTGATTATGAAAAAAAAGAAGGCGCTGCAGTCGCCGGCTGCGGCGGGACTGGATACCATCGCGGTCAGAATCCCTTCTCATAAAGTGCCCCGCAAGCTGGTGGCTTTATGCGGCAAGGGCCTGGCGGCGCCTTCGGCGAATATCAGCGGCCGTCATTCGCCGACAAACGCAAGGGACGCGGCCGAAGATCTGGACGGCAAGGTCCCCTATATTATTGACG
>CALLQJ010000065.1 GCA_938014865.1 uncultured Fastidiosipila sp. | reverse complement strand
AAAACCAAGCTCCGACCCGGGCTAAAAGCCGCCGGAACAACGGCAAGACGCCGCCGAAAAAATCCGATGCCCCGGTATTTTCGCCGCAGCTCAATTTGAAAAGCGGCCGGCGCGGGGCGTACCGCGGCACGAAAATCCGCAGCGCGGGATTCAAATTAAAAGAAGACACGAAAAATCTCTCCTCTGATACTTTAAAAATCATTCCGCTCGGCGGGCTTTGTGAAATCGGCAAAAACATGACGGTTTACCAATACGGCGATGACATGATTATCGTTGACGTGGGTGTCCTTTTTTCCGACGAAACGCAGCCCGGCATTGATGCGGTGATTCCCGATTTCAGCTATGTTTTAGACCATATCAACAATCTGCGGGCTATTTTTATTACCCACGGGCACGAAGACCACATCGGCTCTCTGCCCTATCTGATGAAGCGGCTTAAGAAAAATGTGCCGATTTACGCCGGCAAGCTGGCGGCCGAACTGATCAAGCTGAAGTTTGAAGACCGCGGCATGCGGCAGTTCAATAAGCAGGTCTACGCCGTCAAAGCCGGGCAGCACCGCCGGGCGGGCTGTTTTGACGTCGAATTTATTAATGTCAATCACAGCATTGCGGATGCCTTTGCCCTGGCCATCAACACCCTGGCCGGCATGGCGGTCCATTCCGGCGACTTCAAAATTGACTACACCCCGGTTAACGGCGAGCCGATTGATCTTCATCGCTTTGCCGAACTCGGGTCCAAAGGCGTTTTGGTTTATGTCGGCGAAAGCACCAATATCGACCGTCCCGGCATGACCATGTCGGAACGCAGCGTCGGCAAAACCTTTGCCCGGGAATTTGCCAAGGCCAAAGGCCGTGTCTTTGTAGCGACCTTCTCCTCGAATGTCAGCCGCGTCCAGCAGATTATCACGGCGGCCGAGGAAGTCGGGCGCAAGGTGGCCCTCGTCGGACGCAGCATGCTGAATGTCTTTAATGCGGCCAATAAACTCGGCTATCTCAAAATGAAGGAAAACACCCTGATCGAGCTGAAGGAAATTAACCGCTTCAGACCCGAAGAAGTCTGCATTATTTCTACGGGCAGCCAGGGCGAGCCGATGTCGGCACTGACGCGCATGGCTTACGCCGAACACCGCACCGTCGACATTCAGGAAGGCGATACGGTCATCATTTCGGCCACCCCCATTCCCGGAAATGAAAAACCGATTTTCCGGGTCATCGATGAACTTTACAAACGCGGCGCGGAAGTGGTCTATTCGGAAATTGCCGCCATCCACGTGTCGGGCCATGCCTACCGTGAAGAGCATAAAATTATTCACCAGCTCCTGCAGCCGAAGTACTTCCTGCCGGCCCACGGTGAATACCGCATGCTCTATCACCACGGCAGCCTGGCGCATGAATTAGGCGTGGAATGGGATCATATCTTTATTCTGAATAACGGCGATATTTTCGAATGCAATCAGCAGTCGGCCCGAATCGGCGGCTACACCTCAGCGGAAGCCATCCTCATCGACGGTTCTTCCGCCACCCTGGACGACAGCATTGTCCTGCAGCAGCGCAAAGATCTCAGTCAGGACGGGGTGGTCTCCGTCGCACTCTGCCTCAACCGAAACTGGCAGGTCGAAGGCGAACCCGCCATTTTGTCTTACGGGGCCCTTCTGGATACCGATCTTTCCGCAGCGAACAGTGAAATCGCCCGTTTCGTCAAAGAATACGTGCGCAAGAACAGCCGTGAAGGCTCCAAGCTGCCGAATATGCTGCGTTCCCGGCAGTTCCGGAATCAGCTGCAGAATTTCTTTTACAATAAGACCGGACGCCGGCCGATTACCCTTGTATCGGTCTTTCATAAGTAATATAATGCCAATTGAATGCTATATAAAAAAGAGCGGGCGAAAGTCCGCTCTTCTTAAAAGAAGAGAGCTTGATCATGAAAAAAGATATAATCATGAAGAATAAAACCGAGGAGCAGTGCGGCCGCATCCGCCGGCGTAAAGCGGCCGGATGCCTGAGTCTTCTGGCCGCGTTTGTGCTGCTGATCTCCGCCTGCAGCAGTCCCCTCCCCCCGCGCGAAGCGGAAACGGATAACGGGGCGCTGCAAAAAACGGAAAACGCAGGCTCAGAGCAGCCGAAAAATCCTGCAGGCAGCGGGAAAAAGGAGGACGAAGCGGTAAATGCGGAGTCATCCTCTGACCCGGAGAGCGAGTCTGCGGAAACAACAAGCGATACGGCCGTGAGCCCGGAAACGACTGCTTCGACCGCGCCTTTAAGCGATGAAGAAAAGGCCCTGAAGCTGAAAGAAGAGCTTCCCGCCGAATACAACTGCTTTTCGGATACGGCAAGTCCCGAAGCGACCTTCATCTTTGATACCTTTTTTGACGACTTGGATGAGGCCGCCAAGGCACAGGGCCGGCGGAATCCGCCGGTTATTGAATATCTGGTAAGACGCGACCTGCCGAAAGCCCAAGCCGCCGCGCATATGCCGGAAGGCAATCCTTTTGCCGACGAGCCCCTGCCCTATTTTATGCAGTGGGATCAGCGCTGGGCTTTTGACGACTATGCCGACGGGCAGTTCGGCCAGACCGGCTGCGGGCCCGCTGCCTTGTCCATGGTTTATACCGGACTGACGGGGCGCAATAATTACCTGCCGGATGAAATGGGGAAATTTGCCACCTTCGAAGGCTATGCCACCCCGGATAACGGGACCTCCTGGACCCTGATGTCCGAAGGGGCCGAAAAGCTGGGGCTGACCGTTGAGGAACTGCCCTTGCATAAGCCGTCTATGGTGAATGCCCTCGAAGAGGGACGGCCGATCATCTTGATTTTAGGCCCCGGCG
Source organism: uncultured Fastidiosipila sp. (assembly GCA_938014865.1). Classification (GTDB taxonomy): domain Bacteria; phylum Bacillota; class Clostridia; order Saccharofermentanales; family Fastidiosipilaceae; genus JAAYZH01. The sequence goes on along the minus strand of CALLQJ010000065.1, from coordinate 1,365 downwards.
ACTTTACCGCTTCCGGCCATTACATCGTGCTGCGTTCCTGGAACGGCGAAGCCTTTGATGTCTACGATCCTTTCAATCTGCAAAACAGCCTGAAGAGCTGGACCTATGAAGAGATTGAAGATCAGATCCGCAATATCTGGGCGTACAGTTATTAGGCAAACCGTGATCCATTGAAGAGACCGCAGGGCCGCAAGGCCCAAGAATACCAAAATCTAATGATCCGGCCGCAGATGCGCATAAAAGAGGCTGCTTCCCGCAACGGGAGGCAGCCTTTTTGTGTTGACGTCTTATGTATTTTTCTTGTCTGCTGTATTTACTCCGGATCAGGATTGCAGGCGGTCATAAAGTGCCGTATTATAGCGCAGTTTTTCCGCCAGTTCCCGCGTAAAGACGCCGGGCTCGGCACGCCAGACCCAATTATTGCCGACGGTAGACGGGGAATTAAAGCGCGCCTCGGAACCTAAGCCTAAAAGATCCTGCATCTGCACAATGGCCAGATCAGCCACGGTTCCCCAGGCACAGCGCATCATGCCCCAGTGATAGCTTTCTTCTTCATTCAGCCGGAAATACGCTTTGGCCTTCGCCACATCTTCAGGCGGTCCTGTTTTTATCCAGCCCTGTATCGTATCGTTGTCGTGCGTGCCGGTATAGACGACGCAATTTCTTGTATAGGTATGCGGCCGGTAGTCGGCATTCTGATCTCTTGAATCGAAGGCAAACTGCAGAATTTTCATGCCGGGAAAACCGGTCGACTGCAAAAGCTCCTGAACCGCCGGGGTTAAAAAGCCGAGATCTTCCGCAATGAAGCGGCACTCGCCGAGTTCGCGGTGCAGGGCGCGGAAAAAATCCTTTCCCGGGCCCGGCATCCAGGTGCCGTTGCGGGCCGTTGTTTCCCCGCGCGGAATGGCATAGTAGGATTCAAAGCCTCTGAAGTGATCGATGCGCAGCACATCGTAGATCTTAAATTGATAGGCAATGCGCTTAAACCACCAGCTGTACTGATCTTCTTTCATTTTTTCCCAGTTAAAGAGCGGATTGCCCCAAAGCTGTCCCGTCTCTGAAAAACCGTCCGGCGGGCAGCCTGCCACATAGGAAAAATCGAGATTCTCATCCAGCCTGAACTGCTCCGGATTGGCCCAGACGTCACAGCTGTCCGCCGCGACATAGATGGGAAGATCGCCTATGATTTCAATCTGACGCTTATTGGCATAGCGTTTGAGTGCCGCCCACTGCTTAAAGAAAAGATACTGCAGGATTTTGCGGAAGCCGATTTCCGAAGCCAGCGCTTCCTTGGCCTCCAGAAGGGCTTCGCCCTCACGGCGGCGCAAAGCATCCGGCCAGGAAGTCCAGGGCGCCCCGTTGTAG
>CALLQJ010000064.1 GCA_938014865.1 uncultured Fastidiosipila sp. | reverse complement strand
AGATAGCCGACCGCGAGGATCTGCGGTGCCGTTGCGGTCAGAATACCGCTGGTGGATATATTATTGAAGTGAATCTCCTGCAGCATGAGCTGTTTGCCGAAGTTGCTTTCTCCCGGCACGGCCTGATAGACCTGCAGAATCATCAAAGTGATGGGCAGCAGCATGGCTGCACGTGCGGTGGTGGAAGGGACGATAAAGGCTAAGAGCACATTGACCACACCCAAAGCAATCAGCGCCTTCCTGGCGGTTGTACCGAATTTTGAAACGATGAACAAGGCCATTCGTTTAGCAAAGCCCGACTTCTCCATCCCCGATGTGATGATAAAAGCCGAGAGCATCAGCCAGATAACATCCCGTCCGAAAACGGCCAGTGTTTCCTTCTGCGTCCAGCCGCCCGTAAACACCAAAAGGACCATGCCGAGCAATGCCGAAGCATAGGTGGGAATAGCCTGTGAGACCCAGAGCACAAAGACCATGCCGAAAATCGCCAAAGCCGATTTTCCCTGCATCGTCATATGCACCGGGGTAGGCATTGTGTAGAGCAGCGCAAAGACCAGAAGGGAAACGAAGATACCCGTTATCTTCATCCACTTCTCAAAATCAAATTTTTTCTTTGTCTTTTTCGCTTTTACCTGCGGATTAAGCTGCGAAACATCCATTTGAACTTGACCTCCCTATCGAAATCATTTAGTATCCTTCTTGCAAACGTATTTATGCAATTTGACACTTTTCCCGCATTAGATCTTAATTTAACTATAGGAACTGCCAGATTTTACGTCCAATTCCAATTTGGGAAGTCTCCTATAACAAAAAGTTATAAGAAGGTGATGCGCTATTGATTTTGCGAAACTCTTTAATTTTTGTGCGATTGTGGACTGCGGGAGCATGTCCAAGGCGGCCGAACGGCTCTACTGCTCACAGCCCGCCTTGTCCAAGCAGGTGAAAGCCTTGGAAAAAGAGCTCGGCTACCCCGTTTTCCTCCGCCGCGGAACCCGGCTGGAACTTAATGAAAACGGCAAATTGCTCTACCGCTTCGGCAAAGAGCTGGAGCAGTCGTATAATACGCTCCGCGCCGAACTCTACCGCCAAAACCACTGCGATACACGGGGGATCCGTTTAGGCGTGACCAATTATATCGGCACGCATATTCTGCCGCCCGCTTTGAAACGATTTAAAAAGCTTCATCCGGAAATCCCCGTACGCTTTGCGGTGGATTTTCACTCTTCAATTATTGAACTTCTGAACCAGGATCAGATCGACTTTGCCTTTGTCCCGGAACATCCGGACACGCTCAAAAACCGCAGCTTTTACTGTGAATATTTCGGCGATGATCCCATGGTCCTGGTCTTCCCGCCGGGACACCCCCTGGAAAAGAAAATTCCGATCCGCCCGGCCGATCTGGAAGACTACCCCTTCCTGATTTCACAAGCCACCTCCGCCAGCCGTTCCTTTATTCTTTCGCGCCTGGGCGAACGCGGCGTCCGTCTCTCCGATATTCAAAATATGTACAATATCGGAACCATCAAACAGTCGGTGATCAACGGGCTGGGCATCTCCATTCTTTCACAGCTTTACATTAAGAATGAATTAAAAAACGGCAGCATCAAAGCAGCGCCCGTAAAAGGCATGAATCTGACGCGCCGGCTTTATATTGTGCGGAAAAGCAGCAAGGTGCTCAGCGATGACGATGAACGCTTCATCCGCTGCATCCTGAGTGCCGACCGGCCCGCTCAGCTGCGCTGAAGGCCGCGCGCAAAAAGCCAAACGGTCTCGGAAAAATCCGAGACCGTTTTTTAAGGGCGTACACGGCAGCGGCCAAAATTCAAGACTTCCGTCCCTTCGCACATTCATAGGCCTCGCCCCGCAGCACTTCAACGGCATGCGGCAGGATCTCTGTAATCGCCTCCAGATTTTCCCGGGCGGCTTTGGGACTTCCGGGCAAATTGATGATCAGGCTCTTTTTCCGGATCACCGCCGCCCCCCGGCTTAAAGCCGCCAGGGGCGTAATCGCCGCCGAGGCCCGGCGCATCATTTCGGCCAGGCCCGGGACCTCCCGATCGGCGACGGCAAGGCTCGCTTCCGGCGTAAAATCGCGCGGCGAAAGGCCCGTCCCCCCGCTTGTCAGGATGAGATCATAGCGGCCGCAGTCGGCCAGCTCCTTAAGTTTTTCCGAAATTTTTTCCGGATCGTCCGGCAGGATGTCCTTTTCCCCGCAGGAAAAAAGCCTCGTGCCGTCTTTTTCCGCGGTGCTCAGATAACGTTCCAATGCGGGACCCGTCCGGTCTTCCCGGAGCCCCGCAGAGGCCTTGTCGCTTAAAATCAAAACAAATACACGGATCTTTTCCATAAATTTTCCTCCGCCATCCTTTCACTTTTCCAGCAGAAGCAAGTCTTCTTCGGCCAGGTAGAGCCTTCTGCGTTCTCCCGCCTTGTACTTTTCTTCCTCTCCGGCCGGCGCCTCAATTTCTGCTTGAATCACCGCTTTTCCGCCCGCTTCTCTTTCCGCCGCCGGCAAGGCGAAAAAAAGCCCGCTCCTCCGTCCCTTTCTGCGGTAGCCGAGGTATTCCGCTTCCTGTGAAAGCGCCGTATTCTGCGGCTTTTCCAAGGTGAACGCGCCCGGCCGGAGCCCGATGCAGCAGGCGTCTTCCGGGACGGCAAGATGCTCCGCCAGAACCGTGTCCCACGCGGCAATGCCGAAGCGGCCGTCCGCCCGTTTTTCCAGGCGCAGGAAATCCGTGATTCCGATGAGTTTCGCCGAAGAGAGCTGCCGCGGATGCGAGAAAAGCGTTTGAATATCCAGCTGTTCGACCGGGCGGCCGTTTTCTAAAACCACGACATCATCGCAAAATTCCCGGATTTCTTCCCGGTTATGACTGACATAGAGAATACTGCCTTCGAAACGTTCAAAGAGCCTGTGCATGCCCGGACTGAGCTGCATTTTCAAAAAATGGTCCAGGGCCGAAAAGGGTTCGTCGAGCAAAATCAGCTCCGGATCCGCCGCCAGCATCCGGGCCAAAGCGACCCGCTGCTTTTGCCCGCCGGAAAGCTGCGCCGGATATTTATCTTCCTCTCCTTCCAGGTAAAAGTCCGAAAGGAGCGACTTGCAGCGGGCTTTTTTCTCCGCCCGTGTGCCGCGCATGCCGCTTCGAATATTTTCGGCTGCCGTCATGTTCGGAAAGAGAACATAGTCCTGGAACAAATAGCCCACTTTGCGCGCCTGCGGCGGAAGATTGATCTTCTGCCCGGAATCAAAGAGCACCCGGTCATTTAAAACAATCCGTCCCGCATCCGGCTGCATAATCCCGGCGATGCATTTTAAAGTGATGCTCTTGCCGCAGCCCGATTCTCCGAGAAGGCCCAAGACACCCGCTTCATGTTCGAAGGCAATGTCCAAGGCAAAGCGTCCGAGCTGTTTTTTGATCTGCACCTCTAAACTCACGGCTCCTCCTCAGCTTTGCTTCGCTTGCTTTTATCCGCCCGGAACAAAGCCCCGGAGAAAACTTCTGTCCCCTGATAACGTTTCATCGTCCTGTTCATCAGAAAAATCGCCAGAAAAGAAATTACGACGATAATCAGGGACCAGCGCATGGCCGCCTCTTTATGATTATTCTGCACGGCCGAATACACCGCCAAAGCCATGGTTTGGGTCCGCCCCGGAATATTGCCCGCCAAAAGTGTCGTCGCGCCGAACTCCCCCATGGAACGGGCAAAGGACAAGACCACCCCCGAAAGCAGTCCGGGCCGGGTATTCGGCAGGATGACACGAAAAAAGATTTTGCTTTCCTTCATCCCCAAGGTGCGGGCACAGGCAATATAATCCGGATCCAGCTGCTCAAAGGCGCCCCGCGCTGAGCGGTACATTAAAGGAAAGGCCACCACCGCGGCTGCAATAACGGCACCCGCTGCACTAAAGACCACGTTGATGCCGGCTTTTCCGAGTGCGCGGCCCAAGGGCGAATTTTTTCCGAAAAGAATTAAGAGAAAAAAGCCCGTCACCGTCGGCGGCAGCACCATCGGCAGGGTAAAAAGCCCGTCAAGAAAGTGCTTGGCCTTCTCCGTTTTGCAGACCAGACGCGCCGCTGCAACACCGAGAACAAGGGTGATCAAGCTCGCAAAAAAGGCGATTTTTAAGGAAATCCATAAGGGCGAGAAATCGTTGATCATTTTACCGTCACAAAACCGTAATCCGCGAAAACCTGCGCGGCCTCATCACTTTGAATAAAGGCCAAAAAACGCTCGGCAAGCTCCCTTTCTTCGGCCTCCGCCGTAATTGCCGCCGGATAAATCACCGGCTGATGACTGCCTTCCGGCGCTTTGGCCGCAACTTTTACTTTATCGCTGATGGCCGCATCCGTGGCATAGACCACGCCGCAGTCGGCCTGATCTTCTTCCACCCAGGCCAGGACATTGCGCACATCCTGCGCATAATTGGCTTTCGCCTGCACCACTTCCCACAAGCCCAAATGCCGATAAATCTCTTCGGTATACTGTCCGGCCGGCACCGAGGACTCGCCGATCGCAATCATTTTGACCGCTTCTTTTTCAACGTCTTCAAAGCTTTGCAGGTCCAAATCCGAGTGCAGCGGGACGATGAGGACGACTTCGTTTTTCAGAAGATCCCTGCGGCTTCCTTTATCAATAAGGTTTTGTTCTTCTAAGGCATCCATCTGCTTTTGTCCGGCTGAAATAAAGAGATCGGCCGGCGCCCCCTGCTCAATCTGCTGCTGGAGTTTACCCGAGGAAGCAAAATTAAAAAAGATCTCGGCCTCTTGATTTTCTGCCGTAAAACGATCCCCGAGTTCCGTCATGCAGTCCGTAAGGCTCGCGGCCGCCGAGACATAAAATTCTTTCTTCTTCGTCTCGTCTCCGGCCTTGTTTTGCCCCTTCGCCTCCGAACAGGCCGTACTCAGCGCAGCAATCGGAAACATCAATAAAACGGACAAAAGCGTTTTCAGCTTGCTCCCCATAAGAATTTCTCCTTTTCCTCTGAAGATTGTTTTTTAAGGGTCTTCTTAATCTTGCAGATCCGCCGCAAGATCGGGCCAGCGGCGGCAGATATCGATGCCGCCCTCCCCGAAGGCGAGGGCCGTCTCCCGGTCAAAGGGGAAGCCTGCAAAAATACGCGGCAGGAAAAGATCCAAAGAGGTCACGGGGGCATGCATCGATGCACCGGGCACTCCGACAAGATAAGCCGATCCTTTTTTCCCGATCGTCAGCATATTTCCCGGCTGCACCGGCAGGCCCTGAAAGAGAAAATCCTCGCTGAGGCGGCGGATCACGCCCGGCGTCAGATCATCCGGATCGACGGACATCCCGCCCGTCATCAGCAAAAGCTCTGCCCCTTCCTTTAAAAAGCCTTCGGCCGCGGCTTCAATCGCCTTCTTCTCATCCGGGCAGATCTTTGCCCCGATGACCTCGGCCGAATACGCCCTTAATTTACGGCGCAGAATCGCTTCAAAGGCATCGTCGATGCGCCCCTCATAAATCTCCGTCCCCGTAATCACGATAGCCGTCTTAAGCGGACGGTAAGGCAGGACCTTGAAAAGCGGATAATACCTTTCCGCTGCCTGCACGGCCTGCCGAAGATTTTCTTCTTCCGTCATAAGCGGGACGATGCGGGCCCCGACACAAAGCTCTCCTTTTCGGACCGGAACCGCCTGCCGCAGGACCGCAAAGGTATAATCCGGCGTACGGTTCAGCGCCGAGAGCCCTGCTTCATTCAAGACAAAGAGCCCGTCATAATCGGCGGTCACTTTATAGCGCCCCTCGCTCGGAGGCCCCCAGCTCAAGCCTTGCCCCGTGCCTTTTTCAAGCACCCGGAGCGCCGCCTCTTCTTCATGGACGAGCCCTTCATTTTTCTCTTCAACATAAATATGATTTTTCCCCATCTCCAGGAAAGCCGGGATGTCTTCTTTTTGAATCACGTGCCCGCGTTTAAAACGGGGCCCCTTGTAACCGTCTTCGGAGATGGCGGTCATGTCATGCAGCAAGCGCATGCCGACGGCTTCTTCAACACGTATTTTCTGCACAAAAACCTCCTCAGAAAGGGTATAATAAAGGTAACGAAGTCTCTTTCTGTGAGTATATCAGATCGAATTGTTTTTTAAAACAATTCGGGAAAAGAGGCTTTTTTCATGCTCTGCAATACAGCAAAACCTCCCCTGCCGGAATCTTGCGGCAAAACAAAAGCCCCCTTCCGGGAGCTTTTAAACAGGGCGCTTAAACAGGGCGCTTCAACTACGTTTTTTATTACCGCAGGTCAAGACTCGGCCTGCAGGCCGAAGGGCTCAATGCTGCGCTCTAAGATGCCGTTCATATGCGCGATCAGGATGCCGTAATTCGTAAAAGGAATCCCGGCCGCTTGCGCCTGACGGCAGCGCCACGAGACTTCTTTTGCATTCAGCATGCAGGCCCCGCAGTGCACGATTAAATCATAGCCTTCAAGATCGGAAGGGAAATCCCCGCCCGAAACAAAGGTATAATCCGGCTTGGCCCCGGAAAAATTTTCCAGCCAGGCCGGCAGCTTCACCGTGCCGATGTCTTCGCACTGCCGGTGGTGGGTGCAGCCTTCCGCAATCAGGACCTTCGCCCCGTCTTTCAGCGAAGCGGCTGCTGCCGCGCCGCGGACCGAGGGCTCTAAGATGCCTTTGAGCCGGGCAAAGAGGATGGAATAGGACGTCAGCGCCTGCTCGTCCGGCAGGACGGCATTCACTTTCGAGAAGACCTGCGAATCACAGACCACGATACGCGGAGCTTCGTTCAGCAGGCCGAAGGCCGCTTCGAGTTCTTCAGGCTGCACCGTCAGGGAGACGGCGTGCTCATCGAGGGCATTGCGCAGCGCTCTGACCTGCGGCAGGATGAGCCGGCCTTTGGGGGCGCCGGCATCAATCGGCGTCACAAATAAAATCAGATCTCCTTTGGCGATCAAGCCGTCCAGAAGCTCGGGTGAGGGCTTTTGTTCCTGAAGATGCTCGATGAGGACGTCTTTCAGGCGTTCAATATCCTCCGCCCGTCCGGCATTGATTTTTAAAAGCGGCTCCGGGAATTCCGCCTTGGAAGCATCGGCTGCCTTGCCCGCCTCGCTGCCTTGATTTAAAAGCGTCAGAACCTCGGTCTGAAGCTTGCGGCAGCGGGCCAGGAAATCCTTATCTTCCGCCTGCAGCCCCGTTTCATCCAGGACCAAAACGGCCAGATCGGTCCGGCGCAGCACGTCCAGACTCCGGCGTCCGCGGGCCGAGCCTAAGCCGCCGCCCTCGTCCAGGCCCGCCGTATCGGTGAGCATGACCGGTCCTAAGGGCAGAAGTTCCATGCTTTTTCGTACCGGGTCCGAGGTGGTCCCCGCCTCGGCCGAGACCAGGGACACTTCCTGGGCGGCCAGGGCATTGACCAGGGTGGACTTGCCGACATTGCAGCGTCCGAAAAAACTGATGTGCAGGCGGTCGGCCGACGCTGTTTTACGCATCACGCTTCTCCTTGCTTTGTGCGCTTCCGGATCAGACCCGGAAATCGCGGGCGCCTTCTTCAA
>CALLQJ010000063.1 GCA_938014865.1 uncultured Fastidiosipila sp. | reverse complement strand
TACGATTATATCCTGGACAAACGGAAGGCTGGAACTGCTCCGGCCGGGCGGCATCAGCGCAGAGAGAATAGAAAAAACGCTGCAGGCACACGGACTGGATGTCCCGCTGATTAAACCGTCGGCCGATAAGCTCCGGAAGGAAAAAATTACCCGGGCGCCGGGCATGAAATACCGCCATTACGCCCCGGCGGCCGATGTGCATGTGATCAGCGGAAAAAACACGGCGGAAAAGCTGCAGCTGCTTGCATCCCTTTATAAGCAGAAGGCTTTTCCGGGAAAAATACTTTTTTATATTTCCGAAGAACTCGCCTCGGAGATGCAAGAAAGCTTGCCGGAACTTTATAAGGCGGCTGTTTCCGTCATTACCTTCCCGACGGAAAAAAGCCATCAGGCTGCGGCCCGCGGCTTGTTTGCCGCCTTCCGCGAGACGGACCGCCTGGGGGCCTCGGCGTGTTTTGCGGAGGAGCAAAATGAAGAAGCAGTCGGTGCAGCTTATATGAACCGCCTCCTGAAAGCAGCGGCTGCCAAGACCTACGGACCCCTTCCGGGAAGTTCTGAAAAACACGCTTAAAAATGAGTGGACAATCCTCTCCGAAGGCGCTTGACGCTTTAAATGAGCTTTGATAGACTTACCGCGCTACAAAATTTAAGGGTAGCATTCCTCACTCTATCGTTTTCATCTGATGAAAACATTGCAGTGTAGAGTCGTTAGTCCGGGAGGAGGTGAATCTAAGATGGCCAGGAAGTATGAATTAATGTATGTACTGTCCCCCGTTTTGGATGAGGAGGCGAACAGCGCCCTGCACGAACGTGTGCAGAATCTCATCGCAAGTGAGGGCACAGTGGAGCATGTTGATAATTGGGGCCGCAAGCGTTTTGCGTATCCGATCGATGATCAGACCGAAGGTGATTATACCGTCGTGACGTTCACGGCCGAAGCAGAAGTGCCCGCCGAAATCAATCGTGTGCTCAGAATTACCGACGATATCATGCGCTTCATGATCGTCGCCGTCGACGAGTAAAGCAAAATTACATCAGCAGATGTTTCGAGAAAGGCAGGAAACATGAATAAGGCAATTCTGATGGGACGTCTTACACGAGATCCCGAACTGAAGAGTACAAACAGCGGAATCAGTCTCTGCACATTTACCATAGCGATTGACCGCCGTTTCAAGAACGCGGCCGGTGAGCGCGAAACGGATTTTATTCCGATTGTGACATGGCGGCAGACAGCTGATTTTGTTTCCCGTTATTTCCGCAAAGGCTCACGGATTGCTTTGGTCGGCTCGATCCAGGTTCGCTCCTGGGACGATAAAGACGGCAATCGCCGTTATATCACGGAAGTGGTGGCGGATGAAGTCTACTTTGCTGACAGCAAGTCCTCAAATGACAATCAGCAGAATTACGGAAATACGCAAAATTCTTACGGAAATCGTTCATCCGGCGGCGGTTCTTACGGCCGTTCCGATCGCAGCAATGATAATGACAGTGCGGACGACGGCTATTTTGATGCGCCCGATGACGAAACCGCCTTGCCTTTCGACCTTTAATTAAGAAAGGAGTATTAAATATGGCAGATCAAAGAGGAAGAGGCAGAAGAAGATCACGCCGCAAAATCTGCGTGTTCTGTGCCGACCATGTAGAATCCATTGATTATAAGGATGCGAACCGCCTGCGTAAGTTCATTGCCGAAAACGGCAAGATCTTGCCCAGACGCATGACCGGGACCTGTGCCCGTCATCAGCGTATGCTGACTCAGGCGATCAAGCGTGCCCGTCATATGGCACTGCTTCCTTACACCGATGCCTGAGGGTATCCGGAAGTTTTAAAATTCAGCCTGTTTCGCAAGAGACAGGCTTTTTTTCTGCCCTGAAAGCCGGGCGCTTTCAGAGGGGCCGGCAAGATAGTTTAAGCCGCGTATGCTACAATAATATACTTGAAAAGAGGTGCTTTTATGAAAGTTGTTTTATTAGAGGATGTTAAAAAACTCGGAAAGAAAAATGAAATCGTCGATGTCAGCACCGGCTATGCCCGGAATTATCTGATTAAGCGCGGGCTCGCTGCAGAGGCCGATAAACAGGCGCTGCATGAAGTGAAGCAGCAGATGGCCGCGCAGAAAGCCAGAGAAAAAAGGGAGCTGGCCGAGGCGCGTGAAACGGCGAAAAAACTGGAAGGCAAGTCCTTTACGATCAAGAAGAAAACAGGCGAAGGCGGCCGGCTCTACGGTGCGTTGACGTCTATGGATATTGCCGACCGGCTGGCCGAAGACGGTTTTGAAGTGGACAAACGCAATATCACGCCGCGTATTGAAATGAAGAATACCGGCTCTACACCGGTGGAAGTAAAGCTTCATACAGATGTCAGCTGTGAGATTACGATTGTCGTCGAATCCCTTTAAAAAAATCTGAAAGCGAAGGAAAGAATGGACGAATACAAGGCGCCCGGCTACGGGTATTCTGCTCCTCAATTTAATGAAAAAGTACCGCCTCAGAATGTTGAGGCGGAACAGTCTCTTCTGGGCCTGGCGCTCACCAATGAGCGTGCCCGCATGGAGATCGGAGGACTGGATGCCGAAGATTTTTATGAAAAACGCAACGGCTTAATCTACGATGCCGTCCGCCGAATGATGGCGGGGGGAAAGGCTGTCGATATTCTGAGCGTGGCCGATTTTCTGGAACACGAAGGCAGCCTGGCGGCGATCGGCGGCATCGCTTACCTGAATTCTTTAGCGGAAAAGACCATGTATCTTAATAATCCTCAAGATTATGTGATTATGATCCGCGAGAAATCTTTGCTTCGTGAAATCCTGAATTTTTCGCAGAGTCTGAGCCGGGCCTGCTATGCGGGACAGCAGACCGGCGATGATCTTTTAAGCCTGATGGCCGAAAAAGTCATGAATATGCGCGGCGAAATGGACCATTCCAGTCTCCTGCCGATTCATATGATTTTAAACCGGACGCTGCAGGAACTGGCCAAGCAGGACAGTGATAAATTATCCATCGATTCCGGCTTTCCGCAGCTTAACCGGATGCTCGGCCGCCTGAAACGGCAGACCTTAAATATTATAGCGGCCCGGCCGGCGATGGGAAAATCCGCTTTGGCTCTCAATATTGCGCTGAATGTCGCCTTGAAAAATCATGTGGTGGCGGTTTTCAGCCTGGAAATGTCGCACAGTGAAGTCGGCCTCAGGTTTCTGACGTCTTCGTCCACCGTAAAGTCAGATGATATCAAGTCCATGGTGGCAAAACAGGATATGAACCCGGTGCTGCAGGCGCTGCAGGCTTTGGTGGAATCCCGTATCTTTGTGGATGATTCAGCTGCCACCACCCCTTCGGATATTCAGGCAAAATGCCGCCGCCTGAAAGCGGAAGAGGGGCGTCTGGATCTGGTGGTCATCGACTATCTGCAGCTTATGACCTCAGACGGCCGGCCGCAGAACCGGCAGCAGGAGATTTCTGAAATCTCCCGCGGCCTTAAAATACTGGCGAAAGAGCTGAATGTGCCGATCATTGCCTTGTCCCAGCTCAGCCGCAACGTGGAATCGCGTGAAAATAAGCGTCCCATGCTCTCGGATCTGCGGGAATCCGGATCTATTGAGCAGGATGCGGACGCCGTGATGTTCTTGTACCGTGATTCTTATTACAACAGCGAGGGACCGGCTTCATCCCCGGAAGATGCAGAACTGATTGTGGCCAAAAACCGTTCCGGGGCTACGGGTACCATTAAAATGAATTGGTTCCCGGAGATTACCACTTTCCGGGAAAAAGAACTTTTCGGCGACCGCGAGGCGCCGCCTGACCGCGGCTATGATCCGATGGAGCACGCGGATCTGTCGATGCTTCCGTAAAGAGCGCTTATTCTCGTGCAAGACAGCCTGATGTATGAACGGTTTAAAAAGGAAATGGCAAGGCTTCTGCCTTCTCTGAATGAGAAGACGGCCCTTTTGATTGCCTTTTCCGGCGGGGCGGATTCTTTATGCCTTTTGGATCTTATGCTGAGACTGCGTGAGGAAGGCCCCGGCTTTTATCTTTGCGCGCAGCATCAGCAGCATATGATCAGGGGAGAGGACGCTTTTGATGATGCGCTTTTCTGCCGGGATTTCTGCCGGATGCATGCCGTTGATTTTTTTGAAGACCGGGACGATATTCCTGCTCTGGCCAAGGCATCCGCGATGAGTCTGGAAGCCTGCGGACGGATGAAGCGCCGTGAAAACTGGAAGAAACACTGCAGCCGGCTGCGGCAGCAGGGCTATCAGCCTTATCTTGTGACCGCCCATCATGCCGATGATCAGGCGGAAACCTTGCTTTTGCGGCTGGAAAGAGGCAGCGGCCTGCAGGGTCTGGGTGCTATCAGGGCCGAGCGTGATTGCTATCTGCGCCCGCTTTTAATCTTCAGCAGAGCAGAGATAGAAGCGTATCTGAAAGAGCGGGGGCTGACCTGGCGCAGCGATAAAAGCAATGAAGATACGCGCTTTCGCCGTAATTTTCTCCGGCATGAACTGCTGCCGCTTTGGCAGGAAAAGGCGGATCCCGGACTGACCTTAAGGCTTGCCGGGGCGGCGTCGCTCCTGCAGGAAAGTTTCAGCATTAATTCTGCGTATATCCGCCGGACAAGACAAACGCTCAGACGCTGGCCGGAGCAGCCCTTTTATGATCCTCTTTTGTCGTATTATTCGGTGAAAGCGTTCAGGACGCTGTCCGGAGCCGTACAGAAAGCTGTTCTGCATGATATAACGGAGAATGTACTGGGGCTCAAAGACTACAGCGAAGCGCAGATCGATGCCATGTGCCGCATCATTCGTGAAGATAAAGGGGAACGGCACATCAGCCTGCCGGGCGGGACGGAATTTATTTCGGACGGCTTTTGTTTTTATTTCAAAAAGCAGAACATCTTTTTTTGCACTATTAGTTCCAAGTGTTTGTGCAATTTTAATGTTTGTGTGGGCTAAAAAGATAAGAATGAGATATTTAATTGTACCATTTTTATTTTTTGTAATAATTTATTTTATTAGCTTACGAGAATACTTCGAACATGGAA
>CALLQJ010000062.1 GCA_938014865.1 uncultured Fastidiosipila sp. | reverse complement strand
GCCCGGAAGCTTTCGCCTTCTGCATGCAGCACTTCGGGAAGCGACTTGATATCCTCCGGCCGCTCCGCTTCTTCCCTTAAGGTCTCGGGCCGCTCAAAGGAGGCTTCCCGGTTTTCTACCGGATTAATTAAAAGCTTCTTCAGCTTTGTTTTTTCCTCTTCCGTGAATGCTTTGCCGAGCGAAAATACGTAGACTTTCGCACAGCGTACCTCGGGCCTCTCGCCGCCGATCATAAACTGCAGACACTGCTCGGCGGAGTCGGCTCTTTGGTCAAATTGTCCCGGCAGAGCTTCTACCGCCAGAAGGTAGTCGGCCGTGCAGTCCGGATCCTTTTCCCAGGGTGCTTCCTTATCAATGAAGACCGTATCCAGAGGCGGCTCGGAAAAGACCTCTTCCGATGCCCGCCTCAGTTCTTCCGGCTTCAGGCCTTCAACATCATAACGATTATAAATGCGTATATTGCGAATGTTCCTGAGACCTAAGTCTTCCTCGAGCTGATGCTTCAGCCCCTTTGCTTCGATCGCGTACGCTTCATCTTTTACGGTATAGACTCGATTGACAGACCTCATAATAACAATCGCTCCTCACTTTTGCTGATATCTTATGATTCTACACTATATTATAAGCTCACAATTCAATCTGTCCTAAAATTTTCACGGAACGTTTGAGGAAGGCCGAAAGATCCTCGGCATCAAGCGAGCCGTGGCTCAGCCGGGCCAAGTCATAAATTTCCATGGCCAGATCGTTCCGCTCGTCTTCCTTGCCGCTTGTTTCATCCAGAAGGCAGAGCTTGGTAATCAAGCTTGAGTCGGTGTTGACCGCCAGCGTCCGCCGGATCGGGAACATCTCATCCAGTTCTTCTTCGCTCTTGCCCTGTGTTTTGCTGAACATCCGGCGCATATCCTGCATGCTTCTGGCCTGCTCATCTTCCAGCAGGACCGCCGCTTCGCCGTCAACGCCCAAGGCTTTGACATCTATATCAAGATGTTCGGAGCCCGTCGCCTCACGGAAAATCTTTTCCAGCTGTTCTTTTCTGGCTTCATTGCCGCTTTCGGCCTGGACTTTGGCATCCGCCCTGGCGAAATGAAGATCCGGCTCTTTCATCTGCAGCATCTGAATAAAGGGAATATCAAAATCATGCTCGAGCACATAGACTTTATGGTCCTGCGCATGCAGTCGCTCAATATACGCCACCTGCTGTTTTTGATCATGCGTATAAAAGACCGTCTCCGGCTTGGTCTCCTTGATTTCGGCCAGAGAATCATAGCCGCCCTCTGTTTCCTTAAAGAGCAGGGCATCTTTGACACGGTCGTAGAATTTCTCATCCCGCAGGCAGCCGTAGCGGACAAACAAGGAAATATCGTCCCAGTATTTCTCGTAGGTGTCCCGCTCTTTTTCGCAAAGCTCCGTAAGTTTATCCGCCACCTTGCGGACAATGTGCGTACTGAGTTTCTGCAGCGCCGCGTTCGTCTGCAGCGCGGAACGGGAAACATTCAGCGGCAGATCAGGGCTGTCAATGCAGCCTCTGAGGAGGAAGAGATAATCGGGAATCATTTCCCGGACATCATCGGCCACAAAGACCTGGTTGTAATAAACTTTAATACGCCCCGCCAAGGTGTCGTAGTGCTCTTCGGCCTCAGGGAAGTACAAAATCCCTTTGAGACGGAACGGATAGTCCATATTAAGATGGACCCAGAAAAGCGGATCCCGGTAATCGTCAAAGCAGTCGTGATAGAACTTGATGTATTCTTCGTCACTGACCTTCCCGGGCCGCTCGAGCCAGAGCGGGTGCGTGTCGTTGACAGGCTTTTCTTCCGGCAAAGTCGGCTCTTCTTCGCTGAATTCCTCGCCTTTTTCTTCCGCTTCCTTGCGGCGCTCGGCAAAATCCTTTTTCTTTTGTTCCAGCCGCTCCCGGTCCCCGACAATATCCTTGAAGTAAATCGGATAGGGCATGAACTGGCAGTACTTGCGGATGATGCTGCGGATCTTGTAGGCGTTGAGTTCCTTTTTGGCATCCTCATTTAAGTACAAAGTGATCTCGGTGCCGCGGCTGTCTTTTTCGCCCTTGCCGAGGGTGTACTGCATGCCGTCTTCACTCAGCCAGTACGCCGGCTCCGCGTCCTCG